>NZ_SDLD01000006.1:0-87137 GCF_013096875.1 Geobacillus sp. DSP4a
GGCGGGGCACCGATGAATGGAGAAGGCATCATCGGGGGCCGGCTGTATCTCATGGCACTCATGACAGTTGCCTCCTTTCCACTGTGCGGATGAACAATCGTCCTCGTTCATACAATATGCGGGCGGGGCGGGAAAGGTTTTTCCCGCTGCCGTGGTCTTTAGTTGCGGCCGACCTCCGACATTCGCTATAATGGTGAAGCGAATGGAGCGGCTCAGGCAGAAGGGAGTTGTGGTGGAATGACGGAGACGCAGTTTGCCCGTTTTTCGTTTCAACCGTTTGTCATCGAAGCCATTAAGGCGCTTCGTTTTTATAAACCGACGGAAATTCAAGAACGCATCATTCCGGGGGCGCTGCGCGGCGAAAGCATGGTCGGCCAGTCGCAAACCGGGACAGGGAAAACGCATGCCTATTTGTTGCCGATCATCGAAAAGATCGATCCGGAGCGTGCGGAAGTGCAGGCTGTCATCACGGCGCCGACGCGCGAGCTGGCGACGCAAATTTATCATGAGACATTGAAGATTACAAAATTTTGCCCGAAAGACCGCATGATCATCGCCCGCTGTTTCATCGGTGGGACGGATAAGCAAAAAGCGCTCGAGAAATTGACGGTGCAGCCGCACATCGTCATCGGCACGCCGGGGCGCATCAACGATTTCATCCGCGAGCAGGCGCTTGATGTGCATACGGCCCACATCCTTGTCGTCGATGAAGCTGACTTGATGCTCGATATGGGCTTTATCACGGATGTCGACCAAATCGCCGCCCGGATGCCGAAAGAGTTGCAAATGCTCGTCTTTTCAGCGACCATTCCGGAAAAGCTGAAGCCGTTTTTGAAAAAATATATGGAAAATCCAACATTCGTCCAGGTCAAGCCGAGACAGGCGGCAAACGAAAACATCGAGCATGTGCTCATTCCGCTGCGTGGGCGCGAGAAGGCTAGGCTGCTTCATGATGTGCTTGTCAGCTACAACCCGTATTTGGCCATCGTGTTCGTCAACACGAGAAAGATGGCGGATGAAGTCGCCGACCTTCTTGCGGAACAAGGGCTGAAAGTCGGCGTGCTGCACGGCGATTTGACGCCGCGCGAACGAAAAAAAGTGATGAACCAAATCCGCGATCTCGAGTTTCAATACGTGGTCGCCACCGATTTGGCGGCGCGCGGCATCGACATCGAAGGAGTCAGCCATGTTGTCAACTACGAACTGCCGGATGATTTGCAGTTTTACATCCACCGCGCTGGAAGGACGGCGCGCGCCGGCTACAACGGCATTGCGGCGACGATTTACGAGCCGTCTGACCAAGATGCGATCGCCCGCCTGGAGAAAATGGGCATTTCGTTCGTCCACCGCGATCTTGTGCGCGGCGAATGGAAAGAGCTCCCGCCATGGAACCGGCGGAGCAAGCGGGCCGGCGAAAAGAAAGACGAACTCGCGCCGGTGATCGCCAAGCTGAAAAAGGCGAAGAAAGTGAAGCCGGGCTATAAGAAAAAGCTGCGCGCCGAGCTCAAAAAGAAGAAAAAGCGGCTTGGCCGTTTCAAACAATTGTAGTCTTGGCCCGGAGTCAACTACCCCCACTTAGCTAACGCTTGAAGTGGGGGCTTGCAACTCCCCAGAAGTACAAGCGGACTTCGTCCTCCTTCCTTGACTTGGGGTTGCATCTGGGCAGGTTGACAACTACCCAACGACGCAGGTCATGCCTGCATCGTTACCGATTCTCTCGGTGTGTCTGTTGGCAGTACTTGGCTTCCACACACAACAGACGGATCTACGCTCGATGTTTTACGGTTACAACGTTTCCTGTAACCAACTCCATACATCGAGTAGCAGTTATTGGAGTGCCTTTATTAAACGGTTTTCTCCACGCCTTTATTCTATCATACACAAAAGAAAAGGGGAACGCGCATTCCTCTCCCACTTACTCCCTTTGGTCGTTGAAGTGGGAGTCTCCTGCGCGAAATAGGATGAAACGAAAAGGGAGAGAAGAGGATGTTAAAAATCGGTTCACATGTTTCCATGAGCGGAAAGAAAATGCTGCTGGCCGCGAGTGAAGAGGCTGTCTCCTACGGGGCCAACACGTTTATGATTTACACCGGGGCGCCGCAAAACACAAAGCGCAAGTCGATTGAAGAGCTCAACATCGAAGCCGGGCGCAAGCATATGCAAGCGCACGGCATCGAAGAGATTGTCGTCCACGCCCCGTATATCATCAATATCGGCAATACGACCAATCTCGATACGTTTTCGCTGGGCGTCGACTTTTTGCGCGCTGAAATCGAGCGGACAGAAGCGATAGGGGCGAGCCAGCTTGTGCTGCACCCGGGTGCTCATGTCGGCGCCGGGGCGGAGGCGGGGCTCCGGCAAATCATCCGCGGGCTGAATGAAGTGTTGACGCGCGGGCAGACCGTGCAAATCGCGCTTGAGACGATGGCCGGCAAAGGATCGGAATGCGGGCGCACGTTCGAAGAGCTGGCGTACATCATTGATGGCGTCGCCTATAACGACAAGTTGTCCGTCTGTTTTGACACGTGCCATACGCATGACGCCGGCTATGACATTGTCAATGATTTTGACGGCGTGCTTGATGAATTTGACCGCATCATCGGTCTTGAGCGGTTGAAAGTACTGCACATTAACGACAGCAAAAACCCGCGCGGCAGCCGAAAAGACCGCCATGAAAACATCGGGTTCGGCCATATCGGATTTGCTGCGCTCAATTATATCGTCCATCATCCACAACTGGAGGATATTCCAAAAATTTTAGAAACGCCGTATGTCGGTGAGGAGAAAAACAACAAAAAACCACCGTACAAGCATGAAATTGCGATGCTGCGGGCAAAGACCTTTGATGATCGATTGCTTGAGAAAATTGCAGCTGACGAGCAATAAAAAAGGGCGTTCCGCCCTTTTTTACTTTTTTTGCACAAATTGCAAAAACAGTTCGTTCGCTTTTTTGGCGATCTCCGGCGAGGTGATTTTCGCCAGCTCGCGCACCCATTTTTTCCGTTCTTGCGGATCGAAAACGTTGATATCATTCGTCCGGGCCAGATGGAGAATTTTTTTCGCCTGGCTGACGGTAATCGGCAGGCCGTAGTCCCGGCTGTAGGCCGCCAATTCCTCTGGGGTGATCGTTTTCAACTTTTGCTTGACAAGCTGTTGATAAAAATTCATTGCCACCGCCTCCTTCGTTCTCTTCCATCATATGGCGTGAACAGAAAAGGGGTGTATGATATAATGGAAATGAAAGCAAAGGGAGAAAGGGTGGTAATTTGGCGGCAAAACAGCATAAAAAGGAACCGTTGAACCATGTGTTGTACCGGGTGGTCATGATCGCCATCGGCGCCTCTTTGGCGGCGTTTGCCATCGAGCGGCTGCTCGTTCCGAATAAAATGATCGATGGTGGCATTATCGGTGTTTCGCTCATCCTCGATTACTTGATCCCAGATGAATGGCGGCTGCTCAATTTTGCCACGCTTGTCATCCTCTTAAACGCCCCGTTTATGTATTTCGGCTACAAGCACATCGGCAAAACGTTTATGTTGTCGACGATTTTAGGCGTCGTCATTCTCGGAGCCGCTGAACGGGCATTTCATCATTTTTCCCCGCTGACGGCCGAGCCGATTTTGGCAACGGTGTTTGGCGGTTTGGCGCTTGGGCTTGGCGTCGGGTTGGTCATTCGCCATGGTGGGTCGCTCGATGGGACGGAAATTTTAGGAATTTTGTTGACGAAAAAAATCCCGTTTTCCGTCGGGGAGTTCGTCATGTTTGTCAACGTCTTTATTTTCGGCTGGGCGGCGTTTGTGCTCGGGGTCGAGTCGGCGATGTATTCGGTCATGACGTACTATATTGCTTCCAAGACGATCGACGCAGTCATCGAAGGGCTTGATGAGACGCGGGCCGCTTTTATTGTCACTGATTATTATGCGGAGATTTCGGACGCCATTTTGCACCGCCTCGGCCGCGGAACGACGAATTTGATCGGCAAAGGCGGCTACACCGATGAAGAAAAAGAAATTATTTATGCGGTCGTCACGCGCTTGGAAGTGACAAAACTAAAATCGATCGTCAATGAAATCGACCCGGATGCGTTCATCACCATTATGCCGACGCATGAAGTGCGCGGCGCCCGCTTTAAATCAGCGATTCATTGAGGTTTACAAAACGCGGATGGCGGGGTATACTTGCATAGTGAAGCAAATCAGAATGATTCTGAATTAGCAAGGGAGAACCGCCATGGAGAGTGGGCTTGTTTTGCAAATTGAGGATGTGTCGTTCCGCTATGAAAACGAGAACGTGCTTGAGCATGTTAGTTTAACGGTGCCGAAAGGAGCATTTTTAGGATTGGTCGGCCCGAACGGCTCGGGAAAATCGACGCTGCTGAAATGCGTGCTCGGTTTGCTCAAGCCGTCGCATGGCCGCATTTTGTTGTTCGGTGAACCGGTTGAATCGTTCCGGGCATGGCATCGAATCGGCTTTGTATCGCAAAAAGCCAACAGTTTTAACCGCGGTTTCCCGGCGACGGTTGAGGAAGTGGCGGCGAGCGGATTGACGGCGAAACGCGGCTTGTTCCGCCTGTTGACGAAAGAAGACCGGCGGGCGGTCACGGCGGCGCTTGAGGCTGTTGGGCTGAGCGAGTTGGCGAAGCGCAATATCGGCGAGCTGTCCGGCGGCCAGCAGCAGCGGGTGTTTATCGCCCGGGCGTTGGCGAGCCAACCGGATTTGCTCATTTTAGACGAGCCGACGGTCGGCGTGGATGCCCGCCATGTGCACGAGTTTTATGAGCTGCTTGGCGATTTGAACCGCCGCGGTTTGACGCTTATCTTAGTGACGCACGACATCGGGACGATTACGGAGCGGGTCACCCATATCGCCTGTTTGAACAGACGCCTCTATTTCCATGGAAAAGCGGAGGAGTTTGAACAGCTTGGCGACGAAGCCATTTCGCAGTTTTACGGGCATCCGCTTCACGTTCTCTCCCACGAGCACTAGAGGGGCCATATAAACGATTGACGTTGGAGGAATGACACGTGTGGGAAGCCTTATGGCAGTACGAGTTTTTGCGCAACGCCTTCTGGGCCGGGGTATTGACCGGATTTGCCGCGCCGCTGCTTGGCGTGTTTATCGTTGTTCGGCGGCTCTCGCTCATCGCGGATGCGTTGAGCCATGTCACGCTTGCCGGCATTGCCGCCGGGCTGCTGCTCGGGAAGTCCGTGCCGGCGGCAGCCGGATGGAACCCGCTGTACATCGGCATGGGCTTTTCCGTCATCGGCTCGCTGTTTATCGAAAAGCTGCGTGCTGTGTACCGGCATTATGAGGAGCTTGCCATTCCGATCATTTTATCGGCCGGCATCGGCTTAAGTGTGATTTTGATTTCAGCGGCCAACGGATTTACAACTGATTTGTTTTCGTACTTGTTCGGCAGCGTGAGCGCTGTCAGCCGCTCTGATGTCGGAACGGCGCTCGGCGTCGCGATTGTTGCTGCCGCCGTCATTTTCGCTTTTTACAAGGAATTGTTTCTTCTCTCGTTTGATGAGGAATATGCTCGCGTTTCCGGCGTCCGCGCCAAGCTCATTCATTTTTTGTTTATCGTGCTTGTCGCTCTCGTCATCGCGGCGTCGATGCGCATCGTTGGCGTGCTGCTCGTTTCTTCGCTCATGACGCTGCCGGTGGCCGCGAGCATCCGCATCGCCAAAAGCTTTAAACAAGCCATCGCATATTCCGTTTTCTTCGGGGAGCTTTCCGTCATCGTCGGCTTGCTGGCGGCATACGAACTCGATTGGGCGCCGGGCGGAACGATTGTCATGATGGCCGTGGCCATTTTGCTTCTCGTATTAGGATGGAAAAAATGGAGAAGGGGGCGGTCGCGATGAACGTCGGCGAAGCGTTGCAGTTAATGAAGGAAAAAGGGTTTAAATATACGGAAAAACGGAAACAAATGCTCGAGCTGTTTGCCGGCCGCGACAAATATTTGACGGCAAAAGAAGTGCTTGAGGCGCTTCGTCCCGCTTATCCGGGCTTAAGCGTTGACACGGTGTACCGCAATTTGTCGCTCTTTGCTGCGCTTGGCATTTTGGAGATGACCGAGTTGTCAGGAGAGAAACGGTTTCGGTTCGCCTGCGACGCCCGCCGCCATCACCATCATTTCATTTGCACCGAGTGCGGGAAAACAAAAGAAATCGATATATGTCCAATGGAAAGGCTGGCCACGCAGCTCGACGGCTACGAAATCGCCGACCATAAATTTGAAATTTACGGAACATGTCCGCAATGCCAAAAACATCTCCCGATATAAGGCGGGAGATGTTTTTCTTATGGCGCCAAGCGCAGCTCGACTTCACGCTTGGCCTCGAGCCAATGCCGGACGCGGATGACATTGTCAGGAAGCGGGCCTTGGTTGTATGGCGTGTCAAACAAAATGACCGGGATGCCGCATGCTTCTGCGATCTCACAAGCGTTATCGTATTTATCTTCAAAAAAGGCGGCCAGCCTGTATTGGCGGACGGCGGCGATTTTATCGTGGGACCCGATCAGCTCAATATGGTGGTAATGGATGCCGTGCCGTTGAAACCAGCGTTCGGTGAGCTCGTACAAATGGCGGCCGCGGGCGCTGATGTAATACAGCTCGTATTTGTCTTTCCAGCTGTCAATCACCTCAAGCGCGTAGCGAGCCAGCGGCGCACGTTCGTAAATGCCCGCCTCATTTTCCGCAAGCCACCGGTCCATTTCTTCCTCCGTTGTCCCGTACAGCGGCGCCAAATTATATTGTGTAATGTCGCCTAATGTGAGTGGTTTGCCAAATGCCTCGTTTAAATACGGAATAAATGTGCTCGGACACGTAACCGTGCCGTCAATGTCGATCCCGAGCCGGTGTTTCATCGTCGCATCCCCCTTTTAGAAAATATTCACACTGATAAAATGACACCGGTTTCTCATACTAAGAATGCTCCTTACTTTAGGAAAGCGAGGGAAGCATATGGCAGATGATCGCGAGCGCACGTATAATGGAAGTTACGTGCAATCGATCGGAAAAGAGGAACCAGAACGCACTTTCATGGAAGAAACAGCGGCGGAAGTCGCTGAACCGATTCGCCGCCGCGACGAGCGGGATGAAGAACGCGCAGGCGGCGCCGGGCTTGGATGGCTCGCCCTGGCGTTGTCGATCATCGCCTTGTTTATTTGGCCGATTTTGTTAGGAGCCGCCGGCATCATCGTCGGTTTTATTGCACGCCGGCGCGGGGCGGAAACGCTTGGGGCTTGGGCCATCGGGATTGGCGTCATCGCCATTCTCGTCCGCCTGTTTATTATGCCGTTTTATACGTAAAAAAAGCGAGGGTGTCCCCAAGGCGGGGACGCCCTATTTTCGGCGTCCGCCCGTTGACGCGCCCCGTTTATTCCGGGGCGCCGCTTTTCAGGGCGGCTTCTTTTTCCTTTTGTTTCGCAAAATATTCTTCCGCCAGCTTGTCGATTTCTTTTTTCAGCTCTTCTACCATTTGTTCTTCCGGTACTTTGCGGACAATTTTGCCGTGGCGGAACAACAAGCCTTCGCCGCGGGCGCCGGCGATGCCGATATCCGCCTCGCGCGCTTCGCCCGGGCCGTTGACCGCGCAACCGAGCACGGCGACTTTGATCGGCGCCTTAATTTTGGCGATATAGTCCTCGATTTCATTGGCGATGCTGATCAAATCGATCTCAATCCGCCCGCACGTCGGGCAGGAAATGAGCGTCGCCGCATTGGAGGCGAGCCCGAACGTTTTTAAAATTTCGCGCGCTACTTTCACTTCTTCAACCGGGTCGGCGCTTAGCGAAACGCGGATCGTGTTGCCGATCCCTTTGCTTAAAATGGCGCCAAGCCCGACGGCGCTTTTGATCGTGCCGGAGAAAAGCGTTCCCGCCTCGGTGATGCCAACATGGAGCGGATAGTCGAACGTGCGCGCCGCTTTTTCGTACGCTTCAATGGCGAGGCGCACATCGGACGCTTTCAACGAAACGATAATGTCGTGAAAATCGAGTTCTTCCAAGATGCGGATATGGTATAAGGCGCTCTCGACCATGCCGTCGGCTGTTGGATATCCGTATTTTTCTAAAATGCGTTTTTCCAGCGATCCGGCGTTGACGCCGATGCGGATCGGCACGCCGCGCTCTTTCGCCGCTTTCACGACCGCTTCGACTTTTTCGCGGCGCCCGATGTTGCCTGGATTGATGCGGATTTTATCAACGCCGCCTTCGATCGCTTTCAGCGCCAGTTTGTAGTCAAAGTGGATGTCGGCGACAAGCGGGATGTTGATTCGCTTTTTAATTTCCGGTATCGCCGCGGCGGCCCGTTCGTCCGGGCAGGCGACGCGGACGATTTGACAGCCCGCCTCCTCAAGCCGGCGGATTTGCGCCACCGTCGCCTCGACATCGTGCGTTTTCGTCGTCGTCATGCTTTGAATCGTTACTTCATTGCTGCCGCCGATCGTCAGCGGACCGACGCGGACGGGCCGCGTTTTTGAACGATGGATGATTTCACCCACGGGAATTCGCTCCTTTAACATTCAAGTCGCTTTCTGCATTATTGTAACAGTGCCATCCGCCGTTTGACAAGCGATTCGCCGGTTAGCGATAGATCGGCACTTTATAAGTTTTCCCGATTTTTAATGTTTGCGCATGTTCGCCTGGATTTAACCGTTCAAAATCACGGATCAGCTGCTCGAGCGGAACGGGCAATGGACCGTTGAGTTCTTTCTCGATGATGGACAACAACGTATCGCCAGGGCGAATGGTCACCGTCCGGTACGGGATGGCCGCCTGTTTCGACTGGACAACGGCTGCTGCTGCTTCAGACGAAGGGTGAAGCGTTCCGATGGCAAGATCGCGGTAAACGATATAACTGGAAAGAATGAGAAATAGGAGAAGAATGAATTTTTTCATGACGCTTCCTCCGCATGCGTATATCTATTTCATATGTATGCTTGTCCAGCGAAAATATGTCTTCCTTAGCAAGGTCGTTGAGTTCATGAGGAAAACACTTCAACAAAAGAATGTCTCCAATTTGAAAAACGGCATCACCGTTCTTCTTTGCCTTCAAGGCTCGCTTGACGGCTTTTTGAAAATATTCCTGTTTTTTGTCTTTACAGAAACTTAACAACTGCTTTATAAGGGCCTAACAATGTCTCGCTACAATGGTCTTGTACGTTGAAAGTACGAAAACAAAACGGGGGGATTTCTGAATGTGGAGCAAACGAGTCAAATTGGGATTGGCCGCCTTGTTGATGACCGGCGTTTTGGCCGGCTGCGGGCAGACTGAAAAGAACAACGCGGGCGGCAATGAAGGAACGGCAAAGAAAGAAGAAACCTACTCCGGCACCATTGCACTAGCGGGATCTACAGCGCTTCAGCCGCTGGCAGAGGAAGCGGCAAACGCGTTTATGGAAAAGTATCCGGACGTATCGATCACCGTTCAAGGCGGCGGCAGCGGTACGGGCGTCAACCAAGTGGCAGCCGGCGCCGTGCAAATCGGCAACTCGGATGTGCCGGCGGCGGAGAAGCTGGACGACAAATCGAAAGCGTCAGAGCTTGTTGACCATAAAGTGGCCGGCATCGCCTTTGCGATTGTGGTCAACGACGATGTGAAGGTCGATAATTTAACGACGAAGCAAATTCAAGATATTTTCAGCGGAAAGATTAAAAACTGGAAAGAAGTCGGCGGACCAGATGAAGCCATTCACGTGATCAACCGTCCGGCGTCATCGGGTACGCGGGCGACATTTGAGAAAACGATCATGAAAGGCGTAAAAATCGATGATTCCATCGGTACGGTGCAAGATTCGAACGGAGCGGTCGAACAGGCGATCAGCTCGACGCCGGGCGCTGTCAGCTATGTAGCCATGTCGTATTTAATTGGGGAAAAGAAAAACTTGAAAACGGTCAAAATTGACGGCGCGGAACCGACGGTGGAAAACATCCGCACGGAAAAGTACCCGTTTTGGTCGTATGAATACATGATTACCAAAGGGGAAGCGAAGGAAGAAGTGCGAGCGTTTATCGACTTTGTCAAGAGCGAAGAATTTGCGCCGACCGTTAAAAAGATGGGGTATATCCCGATGACGGAATTGGAGTAGAGAAGGGCGGAAGGCCGGCTCGTTAGGCCGGCCTTTGACAATGGAGGGATGAAGCCATGCAACAAATGCATACGAAACGGCGGAATCGCTGGCTTGAAGAGTACATCGGCCGCACGTTTGCGGTCATCTGCGGCTGGCTGATCGTTCTGATTACGGTGACGATGATCATCTTTTTGGCGGTAAAGGGAATTCAGTCCTTTACGGACAGCGGTCTTTCGCTTTCCGACATGTTGCTTTCGATGCAATGGGATCCAAACGGCACGCCGCCGAAGTATGGGGCGCTCATTTTTATTGTTGGCTCGATGCTCGTCTCGCTTGGCGCTTTGTTGATCAGTGCGCCGATCGCGTTGGCGTTGGCGATTTTCATGAACTTTATCGCTCCCAAATGGTTCGTTTCGTTGCTCAAGCCGGTGCTGGAGCTGCTTGTCGGCATTCCGTCGGTGGTGTATGGCTGGCTTGGGGTGACGATTCTCGTTCCGCTCTTGCGCGAATGGTTCGGAGGCTCCGGCTTTAGTCTGTTGGCGGGGATCATCGTCCTTAGTATGATGATTTTGCCGACCATCACCAGCATTGCGGCCGACGCCTTGGCCAATGTCCCGATGACGTATATGGAAGCATCATACGGGCTTGGCTCTACGCGTTGGCAGGCGATTTCCCGCGTCATCGTTCCGGCGGCGAAAGCCGGGATTGCCACCGGCGTCGTTCTCGGCTTGGCGCGGGCGTTTGGCGAGGCGCTTGCTGTGCAGATGGTGATCGGCAATACGATTAAGCTGCCTTCAGGCCTTGACAGCCCGACGGCGACGTTAACAAGTGTATTGACGATGGATATGGCAAATACGATCAACGGAACACCATGGAACAACGCGTTATGGACATTGGCGCTCATTTTGCTCTTGATCTCGTTTTTCTTCATTGCCGTGATCCGTTTGGTCGGCCCGAGAAAGGAGCGATAAGATGACAGCGCGAATGATCGATAAAGTTTGGACAGGCATTTTCTATGCGGTGGCTGCTGCAGTCATCGGGTTGCTCATGTTCTTTTTTGCCGTTGTGTTGTCGAAAGGAGCGGGGTTTTGGCAACCTGAGTTTCTGTTCGGACGGCCGAGCAATACGCAAGCGGGCGGCGGCATTGGTCCGCAGCTCATCAATTCATTTTATATGTTGGTTGTGACATTGCTTTTGTCGGTTCCGCTTTCGTTGGGAGCTGGAATTTATTTGGCCGAATACGCCAAACAAGGGCGGATCGTCGGGTTCATTCGCCTTTGCTTGGAAACGATGGCATCATTGCCGTCGATTGTCGTCGGGTTGTTTGGATTGTTGGCGTTTGTCACCTTGACGGGTTGGGGCTATACGCTGCTCGGCGGAGCGTTAGCCGTCACGATCATCAATTTGCCTGGATTGACGCGCATTTGCGAAACGGCGATTTTGGATGTTCCAGCCAACATTAAAGAGGGGAGTCTTGCCCTTGGAGCGACGCGCTGGCAGACGTTGGTCAAAGCGGTGCTTCCGGCCGCCATCCCGCAAATTGTCACCGGCGTCATTTTATCGGCTGGGCGCATTTTCGGCGAAGCGGCTGTTTTCATTTATACCGCTGGGCTGACGACTCCGATGCTTCGTTGGGATGCGGATTGGGGCAGCCAGGCCAACCCGCTGAACGTGTTCCGGCCGGCCGAAACGCTGACGGTGCATATTTGGAAATTGAATTCGGAAGGCATTGTCCCAGACGCAAAGCTGATCGCGGCCAAATCGGCGGCTGTGTTGATGGTGGCCGTTCTTTTATTCAATTTGGCCGCACGGCTCGCTTCTTCCTTGCTTGCGCGGCATTTCTCCGGGGGGCGGCGCGCGCGTCGAGGACGAGGAGAAAGAAGCAAAGCAGCGTAAGCACAAAAAAAGCTGTCCTGCATCAACAGGCAGCTTTTTTATATTTCCCGTTTGGCTGATGGCACTTCCTTGACTGCCAAAAAGAGAACGACAAGCGAAACGAACCAATGGATCAACGCGCCGTAGGGCACGACCGCTTGCACCGTTTCCATCACGGTGAAAAAGACGGTCGACAGCGTAATGGCGTAAGCCGACATCACCCATGTATGGCGGTAGCGCAGCGTTTTGTCGAGCACGCCGGCAAGAATCAGGCCGAAAAAGGCAAAGATGCACACGCTGATGAATTTCCCGGCGCAGGCGAGCACGTATAAAACGAGCCCAAAAAGCGGGATGAGGACAGGGAGAAGCGACTGAAGACCGGCGATGAACGCGCGAACGTCTTCGTTGGTAATGGTCACATCCGGAAACGTGGCATAGCTGTAATGCTGCGCCTGATGGCCGGCGACGAGCACGGCCTCATGCTTCAAGAGCGCGATGGCGTTCGGAAACTGCTCGACGTTCTCACTCGTCACTTTGCCGGTGCTGTCAAAAATGATCGTAAATCCGCCTTGATCAATATGAATCGGCGTGGCCGCCTCCGAGTGAAGTTCGCCGTTTTCAATCGAAAACGGCGGCAACTCGTTATTCAATAAGGCGCTCGTTGTGCGGATGCCTTCAGTGAGCGACGAGGAGACATAGTAAAACGTCGGAAGAATGGACAGCAAAGTCAGCAAAAACAAATACCCGATCGTTTTCCCAATTCCCTGAAATCGAAAGCGGGCGATGTCTTTCGGAGAATATAAGCTTTTCCACAGCTGGACGAATACGTTCATCGCAGACACACCTTTCTTTGTCTCCTTTTCCATTGTAGCCGGGAAAGAGGAAGAATTCAACTTGGGACGAAGAAAAAAGCGGGCATCTTCCCGCTTTAGTCAGAAGGCAAATGAAAGGTTTCAAGCAAGGCGCGCCATTGCAACACCCGTTCATTTAGTGCATCGGCTTCGGAACGAATGGCAGCCATATACTATAGCTTGTCATTATGAAGAAACGGTCAACGGTGTGTTGAAAATATGTAAACAAAAAGCGAGGACAAGCAAATCGATTGAAACATTGTGCCAACTTTGGTAAGCTAATCTCAAGCGAACGCTTTGGCGTTCGTGTACATAAATCAAAAAGGAGGAGATCAGTATGCCATTTGAATTGCCAGCATTGCCGTATCCGTATGATGCGCTTGAGCCGCACATCGACAAAGAAACGATGAACATTCACCATACGAAGCACCATAACACATACGTTACAAATTTGAATGCGGCGCTTGAAGGGCATCCGGATTTGCAAAACAAATCGCTCGAAGAATTGCTCAGCAATTTGGAAGCCCTTCCGGAAAGCATTCGCACGGCGGTGCGCAACAACGGCGGCGGTCATGCAAACCACTCGCTTTTCTGGACGATTTTGTCGCCAAATGGCGGCGGTGAGCCGACGGGTGAGCTGGCTGAGGCGATCAACAAAAAATTCGGCAGCTTCACCGCGTTTAAAGACGAGTTTTCGAAAGCAGCGGCCGGCCGTTTCGGTTCTGGCTGGGCATGGCTTGTCGTGAACAACGGCGAGCTGGAAATTACGAGCACGCCGAACCAAGACTCGCCGATTATGGAAGGCAAAACGCCGATTCTCGGCTTGGACGTTTGGGAGCATGCGTACTACTTGAAATACCAAAACCGCCGTCCGGAATACATTGTCGCATTCTGGAACATTGTCAACTGGGACGAAGTGGCGAAACGGTACAGCGAAGCGAAAGCGAAGTAATCAACAAAGCGGGGCGAAACAAAACGCCCCGCTTTTTTAGCGACGGAGGGGTCAGGCAAAGGGAGCGGTTTTCGTTGCGCCGGGTGCATAGAGGCAGCGGAAATGGCCACACTACCGGATAGACGAAAAGGGGAGTTCGCAATGGCATTTTTCGAAAAATTGACCGGCCAAGAACAAGTAGGCCGTGATTTACTGCTGCTGCTTTGCATTGGAGGATTTTATGCGCTCGGTGTTTCCCTGTCGAACACGTTTGTCAACATTTATTTGTGGAAACAGACCGGCGATTTTCGCGATTTGGCATTGTACAACTTGGCGGTCGTCACGATGCAGCCGCTGACGTTTATCGTTGCCGGCCGTCTGGCGAAACAGATCGACCGCATTTTGATTTTACGGCTTGGTGTGTCGTGTTTAGCCGTTTTTTTTGTCACGGTTTTGCTGGTCGGCTCCCGCGCCCATCAATATTTGCTCGTTCTCGGCGCGCTGCTCGGCGTCGGCTACGGTTTTTACTGGCTCGCTTTTAACGTGCTGACATTTGAAATTACCGAACCGGAGACGCGCGACTTTTTTAACGGTTTTTTCGGGGTGTTGACCTCATCAGCCGGTATGATCGGGCCGATTGCCGCCGGCTACATCATTTCGTCGCTGGCCGGGGCAAAGGGGTACACGGTGACGTTTTCGTTGTCGCTCGGTTTGTTTATTGTTGCGGTGCTGCTCAGCTTTTTCCTTAAGCGCCGTCCGGCAGCGGGGAAATATTTATTTTTCCGCATTTTAAAGGAACGGAATGAAAACCGGAACTGGCGGCTCATTACGAACGCCCATTTTTTTCAAGGACTGCGTGAAGGCTCGTTCGTTTTTGTCATTTCCGTGCTTGTCTACGTCAGCTCCCATAGCGAATGGGCGCTTGGCAAGTACGGATTGGTCAATTCCTTCACATCGTTTATCGCTTATTACGTCGTCTCCCGGTTGATGAAGCGGGAATACCGGATGAAAGCCATTTTGTTGGGCGGTCTTTTGCTGTATGCAGCCATTTTTCTCATCGTCTTTCATCCTTCGTACCCGCGCCTTCTTCTTTATGCCGTCACGATTGCCATCGCTTATCCGATTTTGCTTGTTCCGTACTCATCGTTGACGTTTGACGTGATCGGGAAAAGCTGGAAATCAGCGGAAGCGCGCGTCGAATATATCGTCGTCCGCGAGCTGTTTTTAAACGCCGGACGGGTGGCGTCGATTCTTGTCTTTTTGGCGGCGGTGGAGCTCTTTAACGAGCAGACGGGCATTCGTGTGCTGATGTTTGTGTGCGGCGCCGGGCATTTGATCATTTATTGGTTCGTCCGCCGCATCCGCTTGACTGATGGCCATCCGGAGCGGGAGCGGCAAGGGCGGCTTTTGCTTCGGCCGAAGCTGGCCAATGAACGGGGCGGCCCGACAGCATAAAAGTCGCCCATGTTTTTCCCTAGCCAACCCCTTCTTTTTCTTTTACAATAGGGGGGAAAGGAGGGCCGGGGGATGAAACGGAAGAAACGGGCACAAGTGCCGATTCGGTTGAACATTTTGTTTTTCTTTGTCTTCTTGTTGTTTTCGGCGCTGATTTTGCGCCTTGGGGTCGTGCAAATCGTGTATGGGGAGGACTACCGGCGCGAAGTCGAGCGGACGCAGGATGAGATTGTCAGCACACCGGTGCCGCGCGGTAAAATTTACGACCGGTTCGGCCAAGTGATCGTCGACAACACGCCGAAAAAGGCGATTACGTACACGCGCTCCAAAACGACTCAGCCGGAAGAAATATTGGACGTAGCAAGGAAACTCGCCCAATACATCGACATTCCGGATGCAGAGGAAAAAGTGACGGAGCGAGACATGAAAGATTATTGGATTTTGACCCATCCGGAAGAAGCCAAAAAGAAAGTGAGCGAACAAGAACGGAAAAAGCTCGCTGACCAAGGGCTGACACAAAAAGAGATCGACAAAAAGGTGTATGAATGGACGCTTGACCGCATCACCAAGCAAGATTTGGCGCAAATTTCGAAGTCGGAGCTTGAAGTGATCGCCATTAAACATGAGATGGAGAGCGGCTACGCCTTGACGCCGCAGACGGTCAAAAGCAAAGGGGTGACCGACCGCGAATATGCGGTCGTCAGCGAACACTTAAGCGAGCTGCCTGGCGTCAATACGACCGTTGACTGGGACCGGAAATACGTGTATGACAATACATTCCGCTCCGTGCTCGGCAGTGTGACGGAAGAAGATGAAGGCGTTCCGCGCGAGCGGCTCGACTACTTTTTGGCCCGCGACTACAGCCGCAACGACCGCGTTGGCAAAAGCTATTTGGAGATGCAGTATGAAGAAGTGCTACACGGCAAAAAGGCGAAAGTGAAAAACGTGGTCGACAAGTCGGGCCGCGTCGTTTCGGTTGAGGAAGTGTACCCGGGCGAGCGCGGGAAAGACCTTGTGCTGACGATCGATGCCGAATTGCAGCAAAAAGTCGAAGAGATCATTCAGCAGGAGATTTTGGCGACGAAGCGCAAAGGCCGGTCGCCGCTCTTGGACCGGGCGTTTGTCGTCATGATGAACCCGAAGACGGGCGAAGTGTTGGCGATGGCCGGCAAGCTTCTTCAAGATGGCAAATTTGTCGACTTTGCCATCGGCAACATTACGTCCGCCTATACAATGGGATCGGCGGTGAAGGGGGCGACCATCCTTACCGGTTTTCAAACGGGAGTGCTCCATCCGAATACGTATATCAAGGACGAGCCGCTGTATATTAAAGATACCCCGGTGAAAAAATCGTGGAAAACGATGGGGACGATCAACGAGCTGACGGCGCTCAAGCAGTCATCGAACGTCTATATGTTCAAAACAGCGATCGCCATCGGGGGCGGTGTGTATCGTCCGCACGCGCCGCTTCGCATCAATCCAGAGGCATTTACGACGATTCGCCACTATTTCAGCCAATTTGGCTTGGGCGTCAAAACAGGCATTGACTTGCCGAATGAACTCGGCGGCTTCCAAGGACAAAGTACAATTCCTGGTCTTTTGCTTGACTTGGCGATCGGCCAGTATGATATGTATACGCCGATGCAGCTGGCGCAATACGTGTCGACGATCGCCAACGGCGGCTATCGGATGAAGCCGCAGCTCGTCAAAGAAATTCGTGAGCCGTCCATTGGAAAAGAACCTAGCCGCGTCATCAAACGGTTTGAACCGGTTGTCTTAAACCGCGTCGATATGAAAACCGAGTACATTGAACGGGTGCAAGAAGGATTCCGCCGTGTGATGCAAGAGCCGGGCGGAACGGCGTATGCGTATTTCGCCAATGCCCCGTACAAGCCGGCCGGCAAAACGGGGACGGCACAGGCGTATTACGATGGACCGATCAAAAGCCGCCGCAATGACTCGACCTACAATTTGACGCTTGTCGGCTATGCGCCGTATAATGATCCGCAAGTATCGTTCGCCGTTGTGGTCCCATGGGCGACGCAAGGGGAAAGCGACGGCATTAACAACCGCATCGGCCGCCGTATTTTGGACGCCTATTTTGAATTGAAAGCGAAGCGGGCGGCCGGAGGCGGGAGCAGCTTCGATGCGCAAGGCGGTGCGGAGGCCGCCGATGCGCGCTGACATGAAAGGTGCCTAGCCAGGCGCCTCTTTTTTTGCGCTTGCAAAAAAATGGCTCTTCACTAAAAGTTGTACTTGATTTTTTCTGAACATACCCTATTTACGCTTGTGAGGGAAAGTCAGCACGTTTTGCATATCTTTGTGCCGGAAACCGTATTGCTTGTCAAGTACATGTTGTGGTGAAGAGCCAAAAAATGATGTTCGTTTACAAAAACTTTACATACCGTCCACACAGCGTTAACGATCGTTTTGTATGCTTATGATAGGAAAAACTCGATCTTCCGCTGCCAGTGAGGGCGGAAGGAAATGAAAGGAGTCACGCCGATGAGTACGATGGCGGTGGTGGAGCGCCGAAAAGAGGACATTCCTTCGGCCCAGTTGGTGAAAAAAGAGGTTGTTTACGAAACGAATGGACTGAACGTATGGTATGGCGAGCATCATGCGTTAAAACATATTCACCTGTCTTTTTATGAACGCGAGATTACAGCGATTATCGGCCCGTCAGGATGCGGCAAGTCAACCTATATCAAAACGCTCAATCGAATGATCGAGCTCATTCCAAACGTCCGGCTCGAAGGGGAGATTTTGTATCGCGGCCGCCGCATTTTTGACACGTCATACCCTGTTGAACAGCTGCGGACGCAAGTGGGCATGGTGTTTCAAAAGCCCAACCCGTTTCCAAAGTCGATTTATGACAACGTCGCCTATGGGCCGCGCATTCATGGGATCCGCGACCGGCGGCGGCTCGATGAGATCGTCGAAAAAAGCTTGCGCCAAGCGGCGCTCTGGGAGGAAGTCAAAGATCGGCTTCATGAAAATGCCCTCGGTTTATCGGGCGGCCAACAGCAGCGGCTGTGCATCGCCCGCTGTTTGGCCGTCGAGCCGGATGTCATTTTAATGGATGAACCGACATCAGCGCTCGATCCGATTTCGACAGCGAAGGTCGAGGAGTTGATGGGCGAGCTGAAAACAAAATACAGCATCATCATTGTCACGCATAATATGCAGCAGGCGGCTCGCATTTCCGATCGGACAGCGTTTTTCTTAAACGGAGAAGTGATTGAGTACGGCGAGACAAAAACGTTGTTTTCTCGTCCAGCTGATCAGCGGACGGCGGATTATATCGCCGGGCGGTTCGGATGATAAAAGCGGCCGGAGGGCGTCAGGCATGACGGACAAAAAGTTCGTTTCAAAAAAGATGTGTTTCTTTCAAAAAACGCTGTTTGATGCGCAGACACAGCCTTAAGAAAAGGTGTCCCGGTCCTTTGGGAGGGACACCTTTTTTCGTTATGGTTCGGCAATCAAACGGCCGATGGCTGCGTAGTCCATATCGCTTCGCACATTGTAGACGCCGGGGCGGATCGAGCGCGTCAGCCCGTGCTGTTGCAAATACTCGCGAAACGTGCGAGCGCTTTGAATAATGCCGGCAGCCTCAAGCTCTTTGGCGAACGTTTCCGGAGTGTCGCCTTTTTGGATGACAAGGCGGTATATGTATACTGTTTTCGCCGGTTGCGCAGCCGGCTGTTCAGCCGACGTTTGCCGGCCGCGGCGAAGTTGATTGTATTCGCTTTTCGCAATGGCAACAAGCCCGCGTTGTTCGAGAAACGCTTGCACTTCCGCTTCCGTCGGCGCATCGGGGGCGGAATGATAATACGAGACACCGATGAATGACGTGGCAACAAGCAGGCCGAGAGCAAAGGCGCGCATCGTCCGTTTCTTCATCGCAACAATCTCCTCACGATCCGCTCGACCTCGGCAACCGTCAAACCGGTCTCTTGCGCAATCTCTTCGAGCGGAAATCCTTGTTTATGCAAAAAGAAGATGCGCCGCTCGGTGTCGGAAAAAGGACCGCGGCGGGGCGGGCGCCGGCGCTCAGGGATGAGCAGTTCCTCCTCGATGACTTGCAGCCGTTTTTTCATTTGATACGTTTCTTGCGCCAACGAGACAGCCAGCTGGTCAATTTGTTCTTCGAGCGGCTTCCATTCGTCTTTGGCGAAAAAGGAAAGGACAAGCAAAAGAATCGATAAGGCCGCCAAGGCGATGATCGTGTATTCTACCATCATGAATCCCTCCTCTTTTCACTATATCATATCGTATTCTATTTGTGGCCGGTCTTGTGGAAAAAGATAAAATGGAGGGAAATGAAATTTAGAGGTGGAAATCGTCGCAGAAAAATGCTATCATAGAAAGGTCTGATTATATAAAGCACGTTTGGAGGGAAAAAGGATGCGTGTGAACATTACACTGGCATGCACAGAATGCGGCGAACGCAACTATATTACGTCCAAAAATAAACGCAACAACCCGGAACGTCTTGAACTGAAAAAATATTGCCCGCGGGACCGCAAAGTTACGTTGCACCGCGAAACGAAGTAAGCAGTAGGAACGCCATTCCTGCTGCTTTTTTATCTTTCGGGCAGAGAGGGGAGCGACGATGGACCGCAAACGGGAACTGCGCCGTCATATGCTCAGCCGGCTTCGGCAGCTTCCGGCGCCTGAAAAACGAGTTTGCGACCGGCAAATTGCCGGTTATTTATATCAATGGACGCCGTGGAAACAAGCCCGGGCGATCGCCATCACGGTGGCGCGGGAGACGGAAGTGGATACGGCGCCGATCATTGAACAAGCTTGGAGGGAAGGAAAAAAAGTCGGCGTGCCAAAATGCGACCCAGCGGCGAAAACGATGACGTTTCGGCGGATCGTGTCGTTTGCCCAGCTTGAAGAGGCGTATGCCGGGCTGCTTGAGCCGATCGAGGAACAAACGACGGCGATGGATCGCGAGGAGTTTGATCTCATTATTGTTCCAGGAGTGTGTTTTGCCAAAAATGGCTTTCGGATCGGCTACGGCGGCGGGTATTATGACCGGTACTTGCCGGGGGCGGCGGCAGTGACGGCGGCGCTTGCCTATTCGTTTCAAGTGGTGGACGACATCCCAGCAGAAGAACATGACGTGCCGGTAGAGTTCATTATTACCGATAAAGGGGTCATTCGCTGTGAGCGGTGAATGGGCGTATATTGCTGCATCCGCCATCGCAGCCGGCGGCGGGTGGCTGCTGCGCTTGCTGTCCGCCTCGGGAGCGGCGGCGACCGTTGTTGTCGGCGCCTTGGTTGGGTATGGTTTTTCATGGAGCGGGCTATGGTTGCTGGGATTATTTTTTGCCAGCTCCAGCTTTTTCAGCCATATCGGGAGGCGGAAAAAGGAGAAACTCGCCGAAAAAGTGGCAAAAGGGGGGCGGCGCGATGCGGTCCAAGTGCTGGCCAACGGTGGAGTGCCGGCTGCGCTCGGACTGCTGGCGGCGCTGCTCCCTGACCCGGTTTGGAACGAGCTGTTCGTCGTCGCGGTCGCGGCGGCGAACGCCGATACATGGGCGTCGGAAATCGGTGCCTTGAGCCGGCGTCCGCCGCGGACATGGCCGAGTTTTCAGCCGGTCGAGGCCGGCACTTCCGGAGCGGTGACGCTCCTTGGCACGGCCGCTTCCCTTGCTGGGGCGCTGTTCATCGCCGCCAGCGGCGCGTTGCTCCTTCCCGCTGCACCGTGGCTCCCCCTTGCACTGTTCGGCTGGTTTGGCAGCTGGCTGGATACATGGCTTGGCGCCGCCTGGCAGACCGTTTACCGCTGTCCGGTATGCGGGATCGCCACCGAGCGAAAACAGCATTGCGGGCGGATGACCGTTCAGGTGAAAGGATGGCGCTGGCTTGACAACGATGCCGTCAACGTCTTGTCGGCTGCCGGTGCGGTGCTTGCCGCCGCCCTTGTGCTGGGGCGTTAGGCCGTCTGCTTCATAATTAAGGGGAAAAAGGGAAAAAGAATAACGAGCATGTCATATGATGAAGGGGGAACACCAATGAACAAATGGTCGTACTCGCTGTTGGCGGTCGCAGCCGGATGGCTCGCCTATCGTTATCGTTACCGAATGGCTGACTGGGCGTTGCGCATTCCGCCGCTGCGAAAGCAGCTTGTTCGCTTTGCGCTCAACATTCCGGCGGTGCGCAACGCGGTTGTGTCGCAAATGTTGCGCTAGAGAGGCGGTGGCCGGCTGGCCGTTTTATGATGCCGCGAACGGGAAGCTGGCCACCCTTATCGTCGATTTCAAAGCGGGCGGGTGGAAAAAGCGCGCCTGGGGCGGGAACGGCACAGCCTCCCTCTGGATTGCGCTGGATCATCCAGACAGCCGGAGCTTTGCTGTCCGCCGGGTTCGGCCTGCCGGAGAAAGGGAGAGGAGAACATGGTTGGAACGATGGATGTATTGTTTTGGCAGCTTGTTCATCTTTTGCTTCGCGGCGGTTACCGCATCGCGCGGATGGCCGAACGCGGGGATGAAGTATGGCTCGAATCGGCCCGCTGGCGGCGGCCGACACTCATCCGCCTCGTCCGCGCCGATTTCGACTGGAGTCGGTCGCTGCGTCTTGATATGGAATATACGTGGCAATTCATTCGGCGGATGGACGGACGGGCAACCGGCAGAGGAGGCCAGGTTGTCAACGTATACATCATGGCGTATCCGCCGGTTGATGACTGGGAGTTTCTCATTGACGAACCGCTGCCGCTTTTAGGGACGGGCGATGGCGCGTTTCATACGCTTCTCATTCATAGCGGCAACATCAATGACATGCTGCCGCGGCTCGAGGAGATGACCGGGGCGGCGCTCCGCCCGGCTCCATCTGCGGAAGAGGAAGACCCGTTCGCCGCCGCTGAGCGTTTCAAACATCAAGTGCTGACGGAATGGCGCCGCCAACGGGAGGAAGAGCGGCGCATTTTTGAATACGGCAGGCCGGTGTTCACTCGGCTGCTGATGATCGTGCAAGTCGCTATGTTTTTTGTTCTCGAGTGGAGCGGTGGCAGCACGGACCCCAACGTCTTGATCCGGTATGGCGCCAAATTCAATCCGCTCATTGAGGCGGGGGAATGGTGGCGATTTTTGACGCCGATGTTTTTGCATATCGGGTTTTTGCATTTGTTGACGAACACGTTTGCGCTGTATTATTTAGGGACGATGACAGAGCGGTTATACGGTTCGCTTCGCTTTTTGATCATTTATGCAACGGCTGGTTTTTTCGGAACGCTGTCGAGCTTTTTGTTCACTCCATCGATTTCGGCCGGGGCGTCCGGCGCCATTTTCGGATTGTTTGGGGCGCTTCTTTATTTTGGGACGGTTTACCGGCATCTATTTTTTCGGACGATGGGCATGAACGTAATCAGCTTAATCGTCGTCAACCTGCTGTTTGGCCTGCTTGTTCCCGGCATTGACAACGCCGGCCATATCGGCGGGCTTGTCGGCGGCTTTCTGGCAGCGGGTGCTGTCCATTTGCCGAAGCAGACCGCTTCGGGGCGGCAGGCCGGCGCATTGGCCGCCGCGTTGTTATTGGCAGCGTCCGGCTTATGGCTTGGTTTCCGCTAAGGAACTTGGATGAGCATGACTTTGTCTCCATTTTTCGCTTCAAGCAAAACAAGGATTTGACCGTAATCTTTCCGGATCAAAATAAGGGGCACCGTGCTGCCGATCGGCGAGAGGATGGAGCCATCCTCTTTTTTTATGCCGAGAACGTACGACTTATAGATCCCCTCCCATAGGCGGCCGATGATCGTCTGTGTTTTTGTCATCGACAAGCCGGGCAGCGGTTGTTCCGTATAAGCGACAAGCTCCGGCAAATAAAGGGCGTAGTAGTCTTCTTTCGATAGCGAAAAATGGGAAAGCAGCTCGTCCGCCTTATGGCGGAGAAATTCGTTCGTTGCCTTGTTCAAGACGCGCTGCCATTCGCGCTCGGCGTCCGTTTTCGGCCGGCGGAATGATGCGAGCGGATGGTATGGCGAGTCGATGACATACAAATACGCGCTTGACATCGTTTGGCTGCTTGTGATCGTTTCGCCCCTGTGCAGTTCACCATGATGGAACGAAATGGCTTGGAAAAAACGGCTATCATGCATAATTGCTGTTTTTTCCATGGCGATCGTTCCGGTGTTCGTCTCCCATCGGGACAATACATCCACCAATCGGCCGTCAGCAAACAGCAATGAAACGTCTTGCCGCAAATAGGCGCGGCGGTTCAGCGTGGAGACAGTGGACCAACGCAGCGAATAGCGCCCGCGCTCTTTGTTTGTTGCAAGCGCAAGAGTGGTTTTCGCTTCGGTGAACACCGCCTCGCGGTCAAGCGGGAAAAATTTAATCGTTTCCTCGGTGCGCTGACGCTCCCACCACGAAAACAGCGCAGCTATAGCGGCGAGAAAAAACGCTGCTCCTACGGCGGCCAACAACCATCGTCTCATGGCATCCTCCCTGAGCGGACAAGTTTCCACCAATATATGCATAGAAAGGGACATTTATGTATGAATTTCCTGCTGGTTGTCTATGATGGGGAGTATACAGTGACACGAGATGCAGGGGGATGGCGATGGACAAACGTGTGCCGAAACGGCCAGCTTCATGCCGTCTCCAAGACAATGCGGCTTACTTAGCCGAGCGGCTTGGGGTCGGCAAAAGCTTTGATGTCATCCGCCTCGACGTCGAGTATGGCGGCCGGGCGATGGCATTGTTTATGATTGACGGGTTTGTGAAAGACGATATTTTGCATTATTTAATGAGAAATTTGTCCCATCTAGACGAGGGCGAACTGGACGCTGATCCGCTCGAAAAACTGTTAAAAAGGCATCTTCCTTATGTAGAAATCGGGCAAACGAACGATCTCGAGGAGGCGGTCGCCGCCGTGCTTGCCGGACCGACGGCACTCGTCGTTGATGGCGTGGATCGCATCCTTTTAATTGACGCCCGCACCTATCCAGTGCGCGGCCCGCAGGAGCCGGACACTGAGCGGGTAGTGCGCGGGGCGCGCGACGGGTTTGTGGAAACGATCATCTTTAATACGGCTCTCATCCGCCGCCGCGTCCGCGACCCGTCGCTGCGGATGGAATATGTACAGGTGGCGCGCCGCTCGAAAACGGACATTTGCATTTGCTATATTGAAGAAATTGCCGACCCGGAACTTGTCCGCCGCGTCCGGCAGTCGATTTCCGCCATCGATACGGACGGGCTCGTGATGGCGGAAAAGACGGTTGAAGAGTTTATTTCCGGGCGGCATTGGAACCCGTACCCGGTCGTTCGTTATACGGAGCGTCCTGATACGGCGGCCGCCCATTTGTACGAAGGGCATGTGCTCGTCATCGTTGACGGGTCGCCAAGCGTCATGATCACCCCGGCAACGTTTTGGCATCATTTGCAGCATGCCGAAGAATACCGGAACAAGCCGATCGTCGGGGCGTATTTGCGGCTCGTTCGCTTTTTGGCTGTCTGGGCGTCGGTGTTTTTGTTGCCGCTTTGGTATTTATTGATGACGGAGCCGGAACTGCTGCCGGGGCCGCTGCAGTTTTTAGGAAAGGCGAAATTAGGCGATATTCCGCTTTTTGCCCAAATTTTGATGATCGAAATCGGCATGGATATGCTGCGAATGGCCGCCATTCATACGCCGTCCTCGCTGGCGACAGCGCTCGGTTTGGTGGCGGCGCTTATGATCGGCGGCATTGCCGTGGAGGTCGGCCTCTTTTCCAACGAAGTGATTTTATATTTCTCGGTTGCCGCCATCGGCACGTTTGCGACGCCAAGCTATGAGATGAGCTTGGCGAACCGGCTCGTCCGCATTGCTTTGCTGATCTTGTCCGGCCTGTTCGGCCTGTACGGCTATGTGCTCGGCCTTACCGTTTGGATCATCTCCTTGGCCCGGATGTCGTCGTTTGGCATCCCGTATTTATGGCCGTTTATTCCGTTTTCTTATCGGGCGATGCGCGATGTGCTCATCCGCTCGCCGATGCCGCTGAAAAACCGGCGGCCGGCCATTCTTCATCCGCGCGACCCTGACCGTTGACGCAGGCGCTCTATTTCCCGGCGCCTGCTTTTTTGTCTTGACGGATGCGGATATTTGCCGATACATTAAAAAGGGAGAAAAGGAGAATCAATGACGATGAAGACAGTATACGATGTGCAACAGCTGCTCAAACAGTTTGGCACGATCATTTATGTCGGCGACCGGCTCGCCGATTTGGAGCTGATGGAGGAGGAAGTGAAAGAGCTGTACGAGTCTCAGCTCATCGATGTCAAACAATTGCAGGCTGCGTTATTTGTTTTGCGGCAGGAAGCGCAAATCGAGCGGGAAAAACGAATGAGAAAAGGATGAGGGAATGGCGATGGAACAATGGTTGGCAGGCATCGATCTTGGCGGCACGACGACGAAGATGGCGTTTATTACAGAAGACGGAATCATTGTACACAAATGGGAAATCCCAACAGACACGTCCAACCGCGGCGAACGGATCGTCGCCCATATCGCCCGGTCGTTGGATGAAACGCTCGCCCGGCTTGGCGGAACGAAAGAACAGCTGCTCGCCATCGGAATCGGCGCCCCCGGGCCGGTTCAGGAAGAAACAGGAATGCTGTATGAAGCGGTCAATCTAGGATGGAAACACTACCCCTTAAAACGAAAGCTCGAAGAAGAGACAGGGCTGCCGGTGGCCGTCGACAATGACGCGAATATCGCCGCCCTCGGCGAAATGTGGAAAGGGGCCGGGGGAGGGGCGCGCCATTTGCTGTTTGTGACGCTTGGCACCGGCGTTGGCGGCGGTGTGATTGCCAACGGAGCCATTGTGCGCGGCATAAACGGCGCCGGCGGAGAGATCGGACATATGACGATGATCCCTGATGGCGGCGCCCGTTGCAACTGCGGCAAAACCGGATGTTTGGAAACGATTGCGTCCGCCACCGGCATCGTGCGGATCGCCAAGGAGAAATTGACCGCAGATGAGCGTCCGAGTGAGCTTCGCAATGGGGATGTGACGGCCAAAGCGGTGTTTGACGCCGCCAAAGCGGGCGATGCGCTGGCATTGGAAGTGGTCGATGAAGCAACGTACTATCTTGGTTGGGCGTTGGCGAATGCCGCCAATGTGACGAACCCGGAGAAAATCGTGATCGGCGGCGGCGTGTCCAAGGCGGGTGACATGCTTGTCGAGCGCGTGGCCGCCCATTTCCGCCGCTTCGCGTTCCCGCGCGTCGCCGCTGGGGCGAAGCTTGTTTTAGCGACGCTTGGCAACGATGCCGGCGTCATCGGCGCCGCCTGGCTGGCGAAAGAGCTTGTCGGCGCGTAAACAACGGAAGGTGTCCCAAAAAGGTTGGGGCGCCTTTTCTTATTGTTGGATGATATGAGATTGGAACGAACTTTAAAGAAGGAGATGTTTGCGAACATTCGTGCACTGCCGCCTGCCAGGCGCTCATTTTTTGCCGTCTGCCGACATATGTTAAGGTAAAGAAATGGGAAGGGGAGACGGCGCATGCACCTTCAAGCATGGCCCGGCGATACGTTTGAAACATATGGACGATGGTTTTCGGTGCCGACTGAACTGATCATCGATTCGAATCCGCATGTGGAAGAGGGATTGCGCCCTGGGCAGACCGTTGCCATCCCGGGATACGCGACGATCGATACGTGGGAAGCGCTCGCTGACCGCCTATCGCTGCCGACGGAGGTGCTGCGGCGGCTGCCGGGGGCGATGGCGGTCATCAACGGAACAGCGCCGCTGCCGAAGCGGATTTCGTCCCCGGTCGTCCGCAGCGTCCGTCCGTACGATTTTGCCGCTTTGATGGAGGATATCACCGCCCTCGTCTGTCGCTATCCGTTTGTGCGCCAGCGGACGATCGGCCATAGCGTTCTCGGCTTGCCGCTCGTTGAACTGCAAATCGGCCGCGGCCCGGTGCGCGTCCATATGAACGGATCGTTCCATGCCAACGAATGGATTACAACGGCAGTATTAATGGCGCTCATCGACGAGTACGCGAGGGCGTTGGTTAACGATGACGAGCTTGCTGGCCATCGGGTGCTTGATTATTACCGTAAAGTGACTCTTTCCGTTGTGCCGATGGTCAATCCCGACGGCGTCAACCTTGTGCTGAACGGCCCGCCGGAAGAAGAGCCGCATCGGAGCGAAGTCGTCTGCATCAACGGTGGATCGCTCGACTTTTCGCAATGGAAAGCGAACATCCGCGGCGTTGATTTAAACAATCAATTCCCAGCTAACTGGGAAATAGAACAGACCCGCAAACCGCCGAAAGCGCCGGCACCGCGTGATTTTCCAGGATTCGCCCCGCTTACGGAGCCGGAGGCGAAAGCGATGGCAGCGCTGGCTGAAGAAGGGGATTTTGCAATGGTTGTTGCGTTTCATACACAAGGAAAGGAGATTTATTGGGGGTACGAAGGATTGGAGCCGCCAGAAGCGGAGGCGGCCGTCAAGGCGATGGCCGAAGCGAGCGGATACCAAGCGATTCGCTATATTGACAGCCACGCCGGCTACCGCGACTGGTTCATTCAGACATGGCGGCGCAGAGGCTATACGGTCGAACTCGGAGAAGGGGTCAACCCGCTGCCGCTCTCGCAATTTGCGCAAATATACCGCGACAGCCTCGGTTTGTTTTTGGCTGCGCTCGAAATGGCTTGAAGGCGGCGTTTGCGGAGAAATGCCGCATGGGCTGCCAATTGCATCGCAATGCTCTGAAAGGCGTGAAAAAACGCAAGAGGCTCCGTCCGCCTCTTGCGTTTTCAGTGTGTGCCTGTCGGAATGCCGTGGTGCAAAATCGTCATCACTGTAAACCAGCCGAAAACCGCCGCTGTGCCAAGCCCAAATAAAAATCCGAGCACGTTTTTCTCGCGCAATGTACGGAGCATTCCATAAAGGGCAAGCAGCGTTACAAGTGCAAAAATAATGACCGTACCCATCGTTTTACCCCCTCATGAAACAGTATGTACAAACGTGTCCATTCTTTTTCATTGTAATCTTTTTTCCTCCATTTGTCGAGGTCCCTTTCTCTTTTCTCTTCCATCGCTTGAAAAAAAGCAGTAAAATAAAGTTAAATATTGGACATGTCAAGGAAAGGAGGAGATGGCCATGGAATGGACGCGCATCCCTGTCGGCCCGATTCAGGCCAACGCTTACTTGTTGTCGTCTGCAGATCGACAATGCCTAATCGTTGACCCCGGCGCGGAAGGCGCGGCGCTCGTCCGCCGGATCGAGGAAAAAGGGCTGACCCCGTTGGCGATTTTGCTGACGCATGCGCATTTTGACCATATTGGCGGCATCCCGGACGTGCTTGCCCGCTGGGACATTCCAGTGTATGTGCACGAAAAGGAAAAACAATGGCTGCAAGATCCGGCATTGAATGGCTCGCTTTATTTCGGCGGTCCGGTCGCTGTCCGCTGCGAACCGACATGCCTGAAAGGACCGACGGTGCTGAACATTGGTCCGTTTGCGTTGGATGTCCGCGAAACGCCGGGGCATTCCCCGGGCAGCGTCTCGTATTATTGCAAACAAGCCAATATTGTGTTTTCCGGCGATGCGCTGTTTGCCGGCAGCATCGGACGCACGGATTTGCCAGGCGGCAACCATCAGCAGCTGTTGAAAAGCATTCATGACGAACTGCTTACGCTGCCGGAGGAAACGATCGTTCTTTCAGGCCATGGGCCAGAGACGACGATCGCCGCGGAGATGGATGCAAATCCGTTTTTGCATGGGTTTTCGTAAGAAAAAAAGCCGTCTACGTCGGCTTCACACAAGCAATTCCCTCGGGCAAACGCAGGCGGCTCCTTTGGGCAAGGAAAAGCGCAACGGAAGGCCTCCTGGCGCCGGAACACACAAAAAAACCCTTCTTAGCCGCGCCAAGAAGGGTTTTTGGGGGATGTTCTATCCATAATAATGGGAGGGGATATAGTTAAGCTACTATTATAACCATATACCATTGTTTTCACTATGTCAATAGTAAAAACAAAAAAATTTAAGGAAGGAAACCATCATGGGACAACTGTACGAACAAATTGCCGCGGCGCCGGGAGGGCGTGTGTCATACGCCGATTATATGAACATGGCGCTTTATGACGCACAGGCGGGCTATTATATGCGCGAGCGGACGAAAATCGGCAGGAAGGGAGATTTCATTACGAACAGCTCGTTCGCTGCCGTATTCGGAAAAGCGCTTGCTTCGTTTTTCATTCGGATTGTTGAGCGGGGCGGCCTGCCGCCGGCGATTTGCGAGTGGGGGGGCGGGGATGGACGTTTGGCGCTGGCGATATTGGAAGAATGGGAGAAAAAAAGCCCTGATACATACCGTGAGTTGTCGTATACGATCATCGATCAAAGCCTGTTCCACCGTCAAAGGCAGCGGGAAACGCTTCGCGCGGCTGCCGATAAAGTGGAGCAATATGACAACGTCTCCCGCTGGCTCGCCGAGCGTGGGCCGTTTTCTGGGATCGTATTCAGCAATGAATTTTTTGACGCACTCCCGATTCATGTGATTGCAAAGGAACAAGGGATTCTTTATGAATGTTTCGTCGCCGCCCGTGACGGCCGGCTCGTCGAGGAAAAGGAGCCGCTTTGCAACTTGGATATTGCTCGCTACTTGGCTGAGCGCGGCCTCTCGCTTGCCGAAGGGCAGCGCTTGGAAGTGCCGCTCGCGGCAAGATCATTTTGGCTTGACATCGGGCCGCAGTTTCGCCAGGCGGTGATGGTGACGATTGATTATGGTTATACGGACGAACAGCTGCGGGCGCCGGCGCGGCGGCACGGCAGCTTGCGGGGTTATTTCCGCCATCGGCTCGTCCCCGACCCGCTTCACCGTCCTGGGGAGATGGATTTGACGGCCCATGTACAATGGGATGCCATCCGCTTGTACGCCCGGCAGACCGGGTGGGAGGAGGTGGCGTTTCTCCGCCAAGATCGGTTTTTGCTTGCTGCCGGTCTCTTGGACGAATGGGCAGTTTCCAAAAGCGCGGAGTTGTTTGCCCCGCCGAGCCGGGAAGACCGGATGCTTCGCGCGTTGGTCGCCGATGACGGCATCAGCCGTTTTTTCGATGTGCTCATCGGACAAAAAGGCGTGAAGCTTCCCATCCCGGACATTTGGGCGGCGCCGGAATTTTTGCCATAAAGACAAACAGGCAGAGAACGGGCTCTGCCTGTTTTCATTCACCCATGCCGGGCACCATCATAAAAGTCGTCCAATACGTAAATGCCGCGAAGAAAATCGTCAAATATGCCCCGAAAATGTAAATGTACATTCGCTCGGTCAGTTTCAAAAAGCCGACGAAAAGGAAAAACACGGTTTGGCCAAAGAAGATGAGCGATGTCGTATGCATATGGCCAAGATAAAACATGACGGCAAAAATGCCAGTCCAAAAAGCCAAGACGCGGAACATGCGATCCATTATGTATCCCTCCTTTTTGAGCAATCCATTGGTCTTTACTTATTATAATGTACAATGATTGGGAATGTAAATAACGCTTTCGGACAAGTGGTAAGAAATGATGCCAATGCCGGCCGTTGCTTGCTTCAGACAAAAAAGAAGGAAGGAGGGACGCTGTCACGGACGGATGATGGTGCGGTAGGCGCAGCGGTGGCTGCCTTCCATCATATTTTCCGTTTCCGTTACTTCAGCACCGGCAAACAGCGTCTCGACCATTCCCTCCAAAAAAGCGTGGTGCATGCCGCAGACGGTATCAGGTGCTTGCGCGGCGATTTCTTTGAACGGGCAGTTGAAAATATCGAGGTATAGCACTCCTTTTTCTTCATCATAGTGCAATTGCGGCAAAAATCCAGCCGCTTCGGCCGCCTCTTCCATTATGGCGATTTTGTCCGCCATGGTGAGCGCGCTCGCTGTGCCGTTATGCGGCAAACGGCTGGCGATGAGCTCACGGCCGAACCGCTTTCCTGTTTCACGCAACGCCTCGCTTCCAATGGGACCGAGTTTGGCCATCGTTTGAATGGCGATGCGGGCGAGGAGTTGATAATCGCGGAACGGAAAATACAGCCCGATCACTTCGTCGGACAGGCGGTACAGCCGGCTCGGCCGCCCGCCTTTTCCCGTTTTTTGCGTATCCGATACGACCATGCGAACGTCTTCAAGCTTCGTTAAATGCAAGCGGGCAACGTTTGGATGGATATGAAATTTTTCTGCGATTTCTTGAACAGAAACTTCGCGATGCACTTTTGCCATATATTCATAAATATGAAATCTTGTCGGGTCAGACAATACGCTTGTGATTTTCAGCGTTTGTTCCATTGGTTTCCCTCCTAAATGAATCATTGATATGGTTATTATAATGAAATCGTCCAAAGCGAGGAATGATTTTTGTCACTATTGGCAGTGAGTGGACTGACATTCAAAAAAATTTCACAAAAAAGCTGCGCCAAAAGCAGGATAACGACTCATGCTCGTCGAAATACAAAGCAGTCTGTCGAAAGGAGGGAATATGTGCTGAACGAGATCGAACAAACGGCAAACCGCCTTCTCGCCGAAGCGGTGCAGCGCCGCGCCTCGGATCTTCACCTCGTTCCGCGCCGCCGCGATGCCGCTGTTCGTCTTCGGCTTGATGGCATGCTTGTCGACGTTGGCGTGCTTTCGAAGGAAACGGCGGAACGTCTCATCGCCCACTTTAAATTTTTAGCCGGCATGGACATCGGGGAACGACGCCGTCCGCAAAGCGGCGCCATGGAAGTGGCTGAGTTTGGGGAAACGGTGTATTTGCGTTTATCGACATTGCCGACGCTCTACGATGAAAGCCTCGTCATTCGGCTTCTGCCGCAGCGCTTCTCTCTGCCGCTTCGCGAACTATCTTTATTCTTCCGCTCCACCGCACGATTATTTTCCTTCATGCAGCATCCGCAAGGGCTTGTGCTGTTGACCGGCCCGACGGGGTCGGGAAAAACGACGACCCTCTACACCCTTCTTGATCTTTGCCAAGCTGAAAGGCAACGCAACATCATCACGCTTGAAGATCCGATCGAAAAACAGAACGAACGATTGTTGCAAGTGCAAATCAATGAAAAAGCAGGCATCACATACGCCGCCGGGTTAAAAGCGGCGCTGCGCCATGACCCGGATGTGTTGATGGTCGGCGAGATCCGCGATCATGATACGGCGGCCATTGCCATCCGTTCAGCGTTGAGCGGCCATTTGGTCGTCTCGACGATGCACGCCGCCGATGCAGTCGGCGCCGTCTACCGGCTGCATGAATTCGGCATTCCGCTCGGCGATTTGGCCGAGACGCTGCTTGCCGTCTCTGCACAGCGGCTTGTCGAGCTGTGCTGCCCGCTGTGCGGCGACGATTGCCATCCATCGTGCGGCCGTCTTGGACGACGCCGGCGCACGGCTGTTTATGAGTTGCTTTGCGGTTCAGCGCTGGAGGACGTGATTCGTTCCCTCTCCAATGGGAGAGGGAAGCCAAAGCGCTCTTATATGACGCTGGCGCGCTTGATCCGCAAGGGGATTGCGCTCGGCTACCTGCCCGTTCGCATGCTTGAGCTCGTCGGAGGGGGAGAAAGATGAAACGCAAAATGTGGCCGCTCGCTGAACAGGCGTTGTTTTTCACTCGGCTCGGCCGGTTGCTCGAGCGCGGTTACCCCCTTGGGCAAGCGCTTGAGTTTTTGGCCATTCAGGCTCCCACACACCGCCGGATGGAAGTGGAACGCTGTCTGCAGCAGCTGCGCGCCGGGCTGCCGCTGTTTGCGGCTGTCGAAGCGCTGTCGGTCGACCGCATGGCGGTTAACCTTCTCTTTTTTGCCGAACGGCATGGCGATTTACCGCGCGGCATGGCAGAGACAGGGGAAGCGCTGGCGCAAAAAGCACGCTTCTACGAGCAGCTTCACCGCTTCAGCCGCTATCCGCTGTTCCTTCTTTCTTTGCTCATCATCATGCTCGTCTTGATGGAATGGTGGCTGCTGCCGCAGTTTGAACGGGCGGCGGCGGCGTTTTCTCCACAACGCGGGCACACCGCTTGGCTGCTTGCGGTGGTCGCCCATGCCCCTATGGCGATGGCGGCCATCGCCGTCTTGGCGGTGTTCTCCGGGCTGTTTTACACCGCTTATTTCCGCCGCTGGCCGGTCTCCCGAAAACTTCAATTCGCCTTGCGAATTCCAGGGCTTGCTTCGTTTCTGAGACTGTTCCTCACCTGCCTGACTGCCCGACAGCTCGGGCGCTTGCTGCAGGCCGGGTTGTCGGTTTATGAGGCGCTCGAAGTGTTTAGCGAGCCTGCTTCTGGGCCGTTTCTGCAAGTGGAAGGCCGGCGTATCCGCGATGGGCTCGTAGGCGGCATGGCGCTCGATGTCCTTGTCGGCGCCGCCCGCTATTATGAGCCGGAGCTGGCGCTTGTCATCCGCCACGGCCAGTCGAACGGCGAACTTGGCAAGGAGCTTGAACATTACGGCGAGTTTTTGCTGCAGATGATCGAAAAACGGGCCGAGGCTGCGCTGAAGCTCGTGCAGCCGCTTTTGCTGTCGGTTGTCGGGGCGCTGATTGTCGGCATGTATTTGGCCATTTTGCTGCCAATGTTTTCGATGTTGAACAGCTTGTAAAACAAGCGATAACTACATTTGTCGAGCGAGGAGGAATAGTTGTGAACCAAAAAGGGTTTACGCTCATTGAAATGTTGATCGTCCTGATGGTCATTTCCGTGCTGCTGTTCATTGCGATTCCGAACATTGCGAAACATAACAGCATGATTAACGAAAAAGGGTGCGAAGCGTTTCTGAACACCGTGCAGGCGCAAGTGAAGGCATACGAGATGGAACATAACAAAATTCCGACGGTGCAGGAATTGCTCGCTGGCCGCTATATCAAGTCGGACAAATGTCCGAACGGTCATGCCATCCAAATCAGCGCGAACGGCGATGTGAGTGAAAGTGGCTCGTAACGGCGGGTTTACGCTGCTTGAAATGCTGGTCGTTTTATCGGTCGTCCTTTTGCTGTCGGTGTTGGCTGTTCCGGCGTTCGGCGGGGCGGTGCGCCAGCAGGAGGAAGCGCATATGCTGGCCGTGCTGCGCGCCGACTTGTACAGCGCGCAGCAGCACGCCATCGCCCATCGGAGGAAGGTGTCCGTCTTTTTCAGCAATGGACGCGGTGAGTATAGGGCGGTCGAAGGAGGAAGCGGCCGGACGGTCGTCGTCCGCTCGCTTCCTGCGCCTTGGCGGTTTCAGCTCAGCACGCTCCGTAATCCGCTCATCTTTACCGATAATGGCAATATCGAGCAAGCGGGAACTGTTTGGGTGAAAAGCGGCCGGGGCAGCTACAAGGTGACGTTTTTGCTCGGGAAGGGGCGGTTTTATGTGCAAAAAATGTAGCCGCGGATTTTTGCTCATGGAAGCGTTGTTCGCGTTGGCGCTGTTATGGACGGCGGCCGCCGTTTTTCTGCCTATGTTGATGCAAATGGAGCTTGAACGGAACAACCTCGCTCTTGAAGAACAAGCGCAGCGGCTGCTGGCCATTGCGCTGTATGAGGAGCCACTTGTTGGTGAAACGAAGGCATCGATTGGGCGGACGGTGTTTCGGCTTCGGGCGTATGAGGAAGGAGGGCGGATGTGGAAAGTATGTGTGCGTTGGAACGATTATGCCGGCCGCGAAAAGGAGCAGTGCGGGTACAGCAAGCGATAGGAAGTAAGGAAGGCGGGTTTGCATTGCTTGAGGCATTGATGGCCTTGGCTGTTGCTTTAGCGGTGGCCGCGGTCATCCCGGCGCTGCTTGCTGTCCGCCCGCTCGCCGCAGAGCCGAGCGACGGGTTTGCGCGCTTGGAATGGAGGCTGTTTTTGCAGCAGCTGCAAATCGAGTTGAATGAAGCGAAAAAATGGTCGACGGATGGCCGTGTGCTGTACTTACACAAATGGAATGGCGAGACGGTCAGTTTCTCGTTGGTTGCACCAAAAGCGGAACTGATTCGTCAAGTGAACGGAGCAGGCTACGAGACGGCGCTCCGCCATGTGCGGGCGGTGTCCTATCGCATCGGCGCCCATGGCTTGTTTTTGCAAGTGACAGCCGATGACGGCAAGGTGTGCGACGCGTTTGTGGCGCGGATGTTTTAGGCAAGGCGGCGCTAAGCCTGGAACGAGGCGAGCGCATCATTGAGGCTTTATGGCCTCATGCTTTGCGCGGTGTCGGCAAGGAGGAAAAGACGCAAGGGGGGAGGACAAATGGGCCGCCAAGATGGGGTGATTTTCCCGCTTGTCGCGGTCGTCGCGTTGCTGCTAGCGTTTTTTATGACGAATGCCGCACTTTTATACGAGGCGGAGCAGCAGGCGGCGCACGCCGTCCGGCAGGCGGCTGAGGCGGACGAGCTCGTGCAAATGGCGGTGTTTGATGTAAAGGAACAAATTGCAGCAACGGCTGCTGTGACAACGAAACAGGAAGGAAAGTGGACGTATCCGCGCGGGGAGGCGGTCTGCCGGTGGCAAAAGGAAACGGAGGCGAGCGTCCGGGTTTTCTTGACGGTTCGCTCGGCGGCCGGACTGCAGCGGACGGTCGCCTTCACCGTTGCCCTTCCATCGCTCGATATTACGGAATGGACGGAGCAAAACGGGTGAACTGCTCCGCCGGCCGAAATTCATCTCCCGCCTACTCATCGGGCTGTGCCATTTACGTTTCTTGAGGAGGGGACTTCTTTCGGAAAACGGTTAAAAAAGGAAAGATGAGGAAAAACTAAAAGAAAAAAGGGGGGCTTCGATGGCAGTCAACGACTATGTCAAATTTGTCACCCAGCGGTTCGTCACGTATATGGATATGCCAAAAGAGGAGCGGGCGCGGCGGCGGAGCGCGCGCAAACAAGAGCGGCCGCCGCTCTCTTACCGCTTGTTCGGCATCGTGCCGCTTTCACTCCGTTTGTTGTTTCGGCGCCGCCCGTAATGGGCGCCCGCTGGCTTGCAGCCGGCGGGCGTTTTTGATGGAGAGGGATGGCGGAATCCGCGCCGGGCTCAGGCTGCAGGCTTTCCGCACGGCAGCTCACGATGTGCGAGGCAGCAAGTAAAACAGCCCGCCGTTAATGACGGAAACGGTGATGCGCGGCTTGTACTGTTTTTCAAGCGCTTCTTTCTCGATATAATAACACTCCGGCTTTTCTTCCGTCTCTTTGTAAAACTCATCAAGCAAAGCTAAATCGTCGGCCCAGCGCCGGCGCGCTTCCTCGGCCCATGCATGATCGTCGGCGGCAATGCGGCCGCGGATATATTGCTCGAGGCGGGCGATGCCGCTTGGCGGCTTAATGAGCGGCGAAATTGTAAAACAATAGTCCGGGATTTTCGGCGTCAGCCGGCGCGCGCGGAGCCGCTCGTGGAACGATTCGATGATCGTGCCGCTGATGAGATGAAGGCCGAGAGAGACGATGGCATCTTTTTTTCGGTCGCATTCGTAGGAAATGACAACGTTCATCCCAAGCCATGGATGAAGGGCGGCATGGCTGGCGAGCGGGGCGTCCGGCTCTTCGTACAAACGAATGAAGCTGCCGCGTTTTTGCGCCGAGCGGAACAGCTGGTGCAGCCGCGGCGCCCCGAAATGAAGCCGGTCGCCTTTCAGCTTTTCCGTCCGTTCGCTCGGGCGGGTAATCAGCGTGAGCTGCATCGGCTGCGGGACGCCGCCCGTCCGTTCGATGTAATGCCAGTAAAACGGCCGGTTCATCAGCTCTTTATCCATTTCTGGCGTCAGCTGGACCGTCATATAGTCGTCATTCGCTTCCAACAACGTGCACCCGTTGGCGGCAAAATAACGCTCCACAAAACGACGGATTTCATGTTGCTGCATGCCGTTTGCCTCCTTCCTTTCCGAGCTGCTCCGCCAGCTCGATCATCGCGACGATGTTTTCCATTTTGATTTTCATCTCCCCTTCGCTCCGTGAATGAACGAAGGCGTCTTCGAAGTAGCGTTCCAAGTTGGCGAGGTTCATTTTCGCCAAAATGTCGTCCAGCTCGCCGACTACCCGCTCGAACAAGCGGATTTTCTCATAGAGAAGCGTTAAAATATGCTCTTCGACCGTCTGTTTGACGGCGAAGTTGTAAATGTAAACGTCATCTGTCTGCCCGAGGCGATGGACGCGGCCGATCCGCTGCTCAAGGCGCATCGGGTTCCACGGCAAGTCGTAGTTGATGACATAGCGGCAAAATTGCAAGTTGATGCCCTCGCCGCCCGCTTCGGTGGCGATGAACACTTGGGCGTGGTGTTTAAACAGTTCCTGCATCCAGTCTTTTTTGCCGCGCCGGAAGCCGCCGCGAAACGGGACGGATGAAATGCCGTGCTGTTTTAAAAACCATTGCAAATACAGCTGTGTCGCCCGGTATTCCGTAAAAATAATCACCTTATCGTTAATGGAGCGGATCAGTTCAAGCGCTTTTTCCGCCTTTGAATTCGTCGTGACGGCGTTGATTTTTTCCAGCACCTGCTCAAGCGCTTCAGGAATGGCTCCTTCGCATTTCTCCATCATATTTTTTATGGTTAAAAACAGCGCTTCACGGCTGCTGCACGCCTCGCGAAGCAGCGTGATGAGCGAAAACGAACCGGCGAACGGCTCATGGCGGAGCGCCCTCACTGCTTCGTACAGTTCGCGCTCTTCATCCGTAAACTCGATCAACACCGGCTCGACATGGCGCTTCGACCATTCGATCGGTGTATCGGCGCGGCGGTTGCGGATCATTACTTTGTTGACGAGCGCTTTTAAATGCTCGTTCGCCTGCACCGCCCTTGTTTTGCCGTATGTTTTGGCAAACTGCTCGGCGTTGCCTAAATGGCCGGGCTTCAAAAGTGAGACGAGGTTGAAGATTTCCTCAATCCGGTTTTGAATCGGCGTCGCCGTCAGCAACAAACAAAACTTCTTTTTTAAATTTTGCACAAACTCGTAGTTTTTCGTTTTGTTGTTTTTCAGTTTGTGCGCCTCGTCGATGATGATCATATCGTATGGCTGTTCGTAAATGATGGAGCGGTGCGGCTCCTTTTTCGCTGTATCGATCGAAGAAACCACAATGTCGCACTGTTCCCAGACGTAGCTCTTTTTTTGCTGGACGGCCGGGATGAAAAACTTTTCGTTCAATTCTTTCACCCATTGTGAAACAAGGGAGGCGGGAACGAGAATGAGCGCTTTTTTCACAAGGCCGCGAATCATATACTCTTTTAGGACGAGCCCGGCTTCAATCGTTTTGCCAAGTCCGACTTCATCGGCCAAAATCGCTTTGCCGTTCATCTCTTCAACGACGCGGCGCGCCACTTCGAGCTGGTGCGGGAGGATCGTCAAATGCGGCAAGTGCTTAGGCGCCTGCAGGCCGTCAAATTCCGGCACGCTTAAATGATGGGCCGCCTCTAACGCCAGCTCATACATTTCCCAGCTTGCCCACGGCCCGTCTTTTTCAATGCGCTCAAGAAATTCCTTTTTCCACGTCTCGTCCATTTCGATCGCAATGTTCATGTCCATCCCCTTCCCTTGTGACGAATGTTTATTCCGTAAAAATCCTCTTTGTTAGACAAAACAAGAACATTTTGACGGCTAATTTCTATAAAAGTTCGATCATTTCCTATTGCCCTTTTTGAGTGGTTAATGGTAGTATAAATTTAGAACATTCGCATGAATGGCGGTCAAGGGCGTTTCTTAGTATGCCCGCTTTGGAAAATTTTATTGATCGGCGGATGACGGCAAGGGGAGAGACTACGGAATGTAGCGCCGAAGGAGCAAGCGGAAACGCGAATCTCTCAGGCAAAAAGACTCTTGCTTGACGCAGCTCTGGAGAGCGCCTGCCTATCGGCGGGCCACCCAAGGGGAAACCGTCGGGACCTCGCTGCCGCCAAGGCGCAGGCAAGCGGCCGACGGGAAACTTTCAGGTGCCAGGACAGAGCCTCTCTTTTTTCGCAAAGGGGGGAGTCTGTCCTTTTTTGCGTCATGCATTTCGATGAGGGAGGGAATCGCCTTGTTAAAGCGCACGCCGCTATTTCCGGTATACGCCCGTTACAACGCCAAAACAGTCGAATTTGGCGGCTGGGAAATGCCGGTGCAGTTTTCAAGCATCAAGGAAGAGCATGAAGCGGTAAGGACGCGCGCCGGACTGTTTGACGTCTCCCACATGGGGGAAATTGCGGTCCGCGGCCGCGGAAGCCTTGCCTTTTTGCAAAAACTGATGACGAACGATGTCGCCAAGCTTCGTCCAGGGCGGGCGCAATACACGCTCATGTGCAACGAAGATGGCGGCACGGTCGATGATTTGCTTATTTATCAAAAAGGAGAGAGCGACTATTTGCTTGTCGTCAACGCCGCCAATACGGAAAAAGATTTTGCCTGGCTGAATGAGCACATCGATGCGGATGTCGAGCTTGACAACGTTTCAGCGCAAACGGCGCAGCTTGCTCTGCAAGGACCAGCGGCCGAACGCGTGCTGCAAAAATTAACCAATCTAGATTTGCCGGCGATGCGTCCGTTTTCGTTCCAAGACAATGTGGAAGTGGCCGGCGTAAAGGCGCTCGTCTCGCGCACCGGCTATACGGGCGAAGACGGGTTCGAGATCTATTGCCAGGCAGAGGATGCCATCACGTTATGGGAGGCCATTTTAACAGCCGGGGCCGAAGACGGCGTCCTCCCATGCGGACTGGGAGCGCGCGATACGCTCCGGTTTGAGGCGTGTCTGCCGCTTTACGGCCAAGAATTGTCCGAAACGATCTCCCCGCTTGAAGCCGGGCTCGGGTTTGCCGTCAAAACGGAAAAAGAATCGCCGTTTATCGGCCAGGCCGCGTTAAAGCGGCAAAAAGAAGCCGGACCGCCGCGGCGGCTTGTCGGCATCGAGATGATGGACCGCGGCATTCCGCGCCATGGCTACCGGGTATTTGCCGGGAGCGCTGAAGTCGGATTCATTACGACCGGCACGCAGTCGCCGACGCTGAAGAAAAACATCGGGTTGGCGCTCGTGACAGCGGATGTTGCCGCAGCCGGTCAGGTCGTGGAGGTGGACATTCGCGGCAAGCGCTTGAAGGCGAAGATTGTACCGATCCCGTTTTACAAGCGGACGAAGTCATAAGCAAGGAGGAAAATACGGTGCTCCATCGTTATTTGCCGATGACGGAAGAAGACAAGCAGGAAATGTTGCGAACGATCGGCGTTGCATCCATTGATGAGCTGTTCGCCGACATTCCAGAACAAGTGCGTTTTCGAGGCGAGTTGAACGTGAAACCGGCGAAGTCGGAGCCGGAGCTATGGAAAGAGTTAAGCGCGTTAGCGGACAAAAACGCCAACGCCAAGCAATATGTTTCCTTTTTAGGAGCGGGCGTGTATGACCACTATATTCCGGCCGTGGTCGACCACGTCCTGTCGCGCTCCGAATTTTATACGGCGTATACGCCGTACCAGCCGGAGATTTCCCAAGGCGAACTGCAAGCCATTTTTGAGTTCCAAACGATGGTATGCGAGCTGACAGGCATGGATGTCGCCAATTCGTCGATGTACGACGGCGGCACGGCGCTCGCGGAAGCGGTGCTGCTTGCTGCCGCTCATACGAAGCGGACGAAAGTGCTTATTTCCGCGGCCGTTCACCCGCAATACCGCGATGTCGTGCGCACGTATGCGAAAGGGCAGAGATTAGAGGTAAAAGAAATTGCGTACGACGGCGGTGTTACCGATCTTCAAGCGCTTGAAGCGGAAATGGGGGATGACGTGGCGTGTGTGGTCGTCCAATACCCGAACTTCTTCGGGCAAATCGAGCCGCTCAAGGCGATGGAGCCGCTCGTCCATGAAAAGAAAAGCCTGTTCATTGTCGCGAGCAATCCGCTTGCCCTTGGCATTTTGACCCCGCCCGGCGCATTGGGGGCGGACATCGTCGTCGGCGATATGCAGCCGTTTGGCATCCCGATGCAGTTCGGCGGCCCACATTGCGGGTATTTCGCTGTCAAAGCGCCGCTGATGCGGAAAATTCCAGGCCGGCTCGTCGGGCAAACGAAAGATGAAGACGGGCGCCGCGGGTTTGTGTTGACGCTGCAGGCGCGCGAGCAGCATATCCGCCGCGATAAAGCGACATCCAATATTTGCTCGAACCAGGCGCTGAATGCCCTCGCCGCCTCGGTGGCGCTCTCGGCGCTCGGAAAACGGGGCGTAAAAGAGATGGCGACGATGAACATGCAAAAGGCGCATTATGCGAAACAGGCATTCGAACAGCACGGGGTTGTGTCGCCGTTTGCCGGTCCATTTTTCAATGAATTCGTCATCCGGCTCAACCGTCCGGTTTCTGAGGTGAACGCCCGCCTGCTCGAAAAGGGGATCATCGGCGGCTACGACCTTGGCGGTGATTATCCGGAACTTTCCAATCATATGCTTGTTGCTGTCACCGAACTGCGCACGAAAGAAGAAATCGATCGGTTCGTCAATGAATTGGGGGATTGCCATGCATAACGATCAACCGCTTATTTTCGAACGAAGCAAGCCGGGACGGATCGCCTACAGCCTGCCGGCGCTCGATGTTCCGGCTGTCGATGTCAGCGAGCTTGTGCCGCCCGATTATTTGCGTTCTGAAGAACCGGAACTGCCGGAAGTATCGGAGCTCGATTTGATGCGCCATTACACGGCGCTTTCCAAGCGAAACCACGGCGTTGATTCCGGGTTTTACCCGCTTGGATCGTGCACGATGAAATACAATCCGAAAATCAATGAAAACGTCGCCCGTCTCGCCGGGTTTGCCCACATCCACCCGCTGCAGCCGGAAGAAACGGTGCAAGGGGCGCTTGAGTTGATGTACGACTTGCAGGAGCATTTAAAAGAAATCACGGGCATGGATGCGGTCACCTTGCAGCCGGCCGCCGGCGCCCATGGCGAGTGGACCGGGCTCATGATGATCCGCGCTTACCATGAGGCCAACGGCGATTTCAACCGGACGAAGGTAATCGTCCCGGATTCGGCGCACGGTACGAATCCGGCGTCGGCAACCGTTGCGGGGTTTGAGACAGTGACGGTCAAATCGACTGCCGCCGGCCTTGTTGATTTGGAGGATTTGCGGCGCGTCGTCGGCCCTGACACAGCGGCGCTCATGCTCACGAACCCGAACACGCTCGGGCTGTTTGAAGAGCAAATCGTCGAAATGGCGGAAATCGTCCATGCAGCGGGCGGCAAGCTGTACTATGACGGCGCGAACTTAAACGCCATCCTCGGCAAGGCGCGCCCCGGCGATATGGGCTTTGACGTCGTCCATTTGAACTTGCATAAAACGTTCACCGGCCCGCACGGCGGCGGAGGGCCAGGATCGGGCCCGGTCGGGGTGAAAGCTGACCTTGTGCCGTTTTTGCCGAAACCGGTCATCGCCAAAGGGGAAAACGGCCGTTGCTACCTTGACTACGACCGTCCACAGTCAATCGGCCGCGTCAAGCCGTTTTACGGCAATTTCGGCATCAACGTCCGGGCGTACACGTACATCCGCTCGATGGGGCCGGACGGTTTGAAAGCGGTGAGCGAATACGCCGTTTTAAACGCCAACTATATGATGCGCCGTCTTGCCGAGTATTACGATTTGCCGTATGACCGCCATTGCAAGCATGAGTTTGTCTTATCCGGCAAGCGGCAAAAGAAACTTGGCGTCAGAACGCTTGATATCGCGAAACGGCTGCTTGATTTCGGCTTCCATCCGCCGACCATTTACTTCCCGCTCATCGTCGAAGAGTGCATGATGATTGAGCCGACCGAGACGGAGTCGAAAGAGACGCTCGATGCGTTCATCGATGCGATGATTCAAATTGCCAAGGAAGCGGAAGAAACTCCGGAAATCGTTCAAGAAGCGCCGCATACGACGGTCGTCAAGCGGCTTGATGAAACGACCGCAGCGCGCAAGCCGATTTTGCGCTATCAAAAGCCGACAAACTGATCCGTGATACCGACAAACGGCTCGCCCGACAGTGGGCGGGCCGTTTCGTTTGGGGACAGCTGCATTGCTATGGCGGCATTGACAGAAAAGTCGAGTTAGTTTATTATATAAACTAATAGCAATGGCTGATCCATCATTCGCGGTGCATACTAAAAGTCATGACGAAAAGGATGACCGAAAACGTGAGGACAGGGAACATCACTCTTGTCAAAAAAATGAATAAACAGCTCGTCCTGAAATTGATCCGCGACCAACACCCGATTTCACGCGCCGATATTGCGAAAACGACCGGACTGAATAAAGCGACGGTTTCAGCGCTCGTCGATGAGCTGATCGCCGAGCATTTTGTCCATGAAAGCGGCATCGGCGTCTCCACAGGCGGACGCCGGCCGCTCATGCTCCGCTTTAATGCCGACGCCGGTTCGCTTGTCGGCGTCGAGCTCGGCGTTAACTATTTGTACGCCGTGGTGACGAACTTAAATGCTGAAATCATATGGGAGCAGCGGCGTTCGTTCCGCCCGTCCGAAGGGCAGGAGGCGATTGTCGGCGAGATGGCCGAATTGGTTGAAGCCGCGGTCCGCCGGGCGCCGACGACGCCGTACGGCGTAATGGGAATCGGCATCGGGGTGCCGGGCGTTGTCCATACGGAAAGCGGGACGGTGATTTTTGCGCCGAACTTGCGTTGGGGCGATGTGGCGTTGGCATCGGCCTTGCAAAAGCGATGGCCGCAATATCCGGTTATTGTGGAAAACGAGGCGAAACTGGCGGCGCTTGGCGAAAAATGGTTCGGCGCCGGCAAGGAGTTTGCCCATTTTGTGTATATTAGCGCCGGCATCGGCGTCGGCGCCGGCGTCGTCCTTCATCATCAGCTGTATCGCGGGGTGAACGGGCTAGCGGGCGAGATCGGCCATCATACGATCGATGTCAACGGCGTCCGCTGTACTTGCGGCAATACCGGCTGCTGGGAAATGTACGCTTCACAAAAATATATTGAACGCCGTTTGGCCGAAGAAGGCCGTTCGGAGTGGCTGGACGACCGCTTTTCCATCGCCGCGATGGCGCTGGCGGCGGAAAGCGATGAACCGTTGGCCGGCATTTTGGCGGAAACGGGGCGTTATCTCGGCATCGGACTGTTGCAGGTGATCTACGCGTACAATCCGGAGGCGATCATTATCGGCGGCCCGCTGGCCCAGGCGGGCGAGTACGTGCTCGGCCCGGCTCGTCAAGAAGTGAGGAAGCGGATTCTCGTCAAAAAAGAAAGCGAGCCGTCCATCATCGCCTCGAAGCTGAAAGAGAAAAGCTGCGCCATCGGTGCGGCTGCTTCGGTGCTTGAGGCGGTCGTCCTGCCGCCGGAATTTGAGACGGCTCCTTGACGGCCGCAACAGCAAAGGCGCCTGCCTATATAGATGCAACGAAATCGTTTAACATATCCTTGACGGAAAAGTGGCTCATCCATTTTTGACTGTCGAAGGCAAGCCGTAGGCTTGCCTCCGTCACGCTAAGGCGTGACGGAAGACCGAACAACGACTCGCTTAAAGACCCATTCATGGGTCTTTAAGCGGTGTTGTTCGGTCACTCGACAGTTGGATGAAATGACCGGTCAAAACGAAAAATGTTAAAGCTTTAAATTGCATCTATATAGTCCGGCAGCGCGCCTCTTTTTGCTGATCGCTACGCTTTTTTCTTCACTTTCCCGGTCCACGTTTTAAATCCGCCTTTTAAATGGTACAAATCGCGATACCCTTTCCGGTAAAGCATTTGTGCGGCCCGCCCGCTGCGCAGCCCGTTTTGGCAATATAAATAAATCGGCTGGTCTTTGCGCAATTCTTTCATTCGCATGCGCAGTTGGGTCAGCGGGATGTTGCGCGCCCCTAAAATATGTCCAGCCGCAAACTCATCCGGTTCACGGACATCGATCAATTGCGCCTTCCGGTAGCCGGCGCGGAACTCTTCCTCTGTCAATGCTTTGACAATTCTCTTCTGCCAGAAGTACGTAATGACGGAATACACGATGACCGCCCCGAGAATAATGAGCAATGCTTCCACCCGTCATGCCTCCTTTCGCTTTGTCCGCTATTTCCTATTATATAGAGTTGCCGCTCGGAAGCAAAGTGTTTTCGCGATGCCATTTTTCTTCCCTTGGCCGGCGTTGTTTGCTAAACTAGTAAAGGTGATTCTGAAAAGAAGGTGGAACGATGGCTAAAAAGGAAGTATGGCGCTTTATTGACTCCGGCGAGGGCTCGCCGTCGTTTAATATGGCGCTTGATGAGGCGCTCTTAGAGTGGCACAGCGAAGGAAAAATTCCGCCGACGGTCCGCTTTTACGGCTGGAATCCGCCGACGTTGTCGATCGGCTATTTTCAAAAAGTGGAGAAAGAAATTGATTTAGACGCGGTGAAACGGAACGGCCTCGGCTTTGTCCGCCGCCCGACTGGCGGGCGCGGCGTTCTTCATGACAAAGAGTTGACATACAGCGTCATCGTCTCCGAATCGCATCCCGCGATGCCGCAGACGGTGACGGAAGCGTATCGCGTCATCTCCCAGGGCATTTTGGAAGGATTTCGCTTCCTTGGGCTTGACGCGTATTTCGCCGTGCCGAAAACAGAAGAAGAAAAAGCGGATTTGCGCAGCCCGCGCTCGGCTGTTTGCTTTGACGCACCGTCGTGGTACGAACTTGTCGTTGAGGGGCGGAAAATCGCCGGCAGCGCGCAAACGCGGCAAAAAGGCGTCATTTTGCAGCATGGTTCGATTTTGCTCGATTTGGACGAAGACTTGCTGTTCAGCTTGTTTAAATATCCAAACGAGCGGGTGAAAGAGCGTCTGCAGCGCGATTTTAAAAAGAAAGCCGTCGCGATCAATGAGTTGACGAGCCGCACGGTGACGATCGAGGAAGCGAAAGAGGCGTTTTACAAAGGATTTGAAAAAGGATTGAACATCGTATTGGAACCGTACACGCTCACCGCCGAAGAGTTGGCATACGTCGAAGAGCTGGCGCGGACGAAATACGAAAGCGATGAATGGAACTTTAAGCGTTAGGCGGCAATATGGAACATCGCTCCTGTTTTGGCAAAAACGGCATGGCTGGTCCGTTTTTCGCCGTTTTTTGTCTTTTTTTGCTTGACAAAAACGAAATGATTTGTTCTAAATCACAATATATAGTATGATTTTCATAAAAAATCATACTATATATTGTTTTTTTCTGTTTGATATGGTAAGGTAGAGAAGACAGGGCAACATTGGCAAAAACATGAGAGATTATATAATTATATAAAAGAGGAGAGATAGGAGAATGACGGTGGCGTCGTCCGAAAAAATGAAAATCAATATTGACAAGCTGAACGAGGATATCCGCCTATTTCCGCAAGTGCATCCGATTACGCCGGATATGCACATCACCCATAAAGGCGTATCCCGTTTGGTCATGTTGGACCGTTATTCGTTTAAGGATACGGAAAAGCTGACGCTCACACCGGGCGATTTCGTTGTGTTGACGATCAAGGAGGACCCGAAATTCCCAGCCCGCGGTCTCGGTTTTATCGTCGATATTGACTGGGAGGCGAAAAAAGCGCGCGTGTTGATTGAAGACGAATACCGGCACGTGCTCGAAGGCGAGGAGGCGGAAACCGGCATTGTCCTTCGATCGCTCGACATTATCGACAAGCCGCTCGAGATTTTCTATGAGCAAATCGCCAAGCGCAATGCGACCGGGCTGGCGGCGGTGGAAAAGACCGAAGAAAAGCGGAAAGAGTGGTTCGAAAAGTTTTATCAAGAGCTCGCCAGCTTGAATTTTGTTCCGGCCGGCCGCGTGTTGTACGGGGCGGGTTCAGGCAAGGAAGTGACGTATTTCAACTGCTATGTGATGCCGTTTGTGAAAGATTCGCGCGAAGGCATTTCCGAACATCGGAAGCAGGTGATGGAAATTATGAGCCGCGGCGGCGGCGTTGGGACGAACGGCTCGACATTGCGGCCGCGCCATACGCTTGCGCGCGGGGTGAACGGCAAATCGTCCGGGTCGGTCTCATGGCTTGACGACATTGCGAAGCTGACCCACCTTGTCGAGCAAGGTGGCTCCCGCCGCGGCGCCCAAATGATTATGCTGGCCGACTGGCACCCGGACATTATCGAATTCATCGTCTCGAAAATGCAAAACCCGCGCATTTTGCGCTACCTGCTTGAAAATATGGAAGACGAGGGCATCAAAAAAGCAGCGCGCGACAAACTGAAATTCACGCCGCTCACCGAGCGGGAGCGGGCGATGTACGAAGCGATCGTCCGGTACAAAAACGCGCCTGACTACGGCGGCTTCACAGAGGAAATTATCAAAGATGCCGAAGAAAAACTGCGCACCGGCGGTACATACACGGTGCACAACCCGGACTTTTTGACCGGTGCGAACATTTCCGTCTGCTTGACGAAAGAATTCATGGAAGCGGTCGAAAAGGACGAAGAATACGCGCTGCGCTTCCCGGACGTAGAAACGTATTCTGAAGAAGAAATGCGCATTTACAATGAAAAATGGCATGAAGTCGGCGATGTGCGCGAATGGGAACAAATGGGCTACCGCGTCCGCGTCTACCGGAAAATCCGCGCCCGCGAGCTTTGGAAGCTGATCAACATTTGTGCGACGTATTCAGCCGAGCCGGGCATTTTCTTCATCGACAATGCCAATGAAATGACGAACGCTCGCGCGTACGGACAAAAAGTCGTGGCGACCAACCCGTGCGGGGAACAGCCCCTTGCGCCATATTCGGTCTGCAACTTGGCCGCCATTAACTTGGCGAACATGGTGGACAAAGAGCGGAAAGTCGTGGACTATGAAAAACTGAAGCGTACGGTTGAAATCGGGGTGCGGATGCAAGACAACGTCATTGATGCTACGCCATACTTCCTTGAGGAAAACAAAAAACAGGCGCTCGGCGAGCGCCGCATCGGCCTTGGCGTCATGGGGCTTGCCGACTTGCTCATTTACTGCGAAAAAGCGTACGGCTCCGAGGAAGGAAATCAACTTGTGGACGAACTGTTCCGCACGATCGCCACGACCGCTTACCGGGCCTCGATCGAGCTGGCGAAAGAAAAAGGCAGCTTCCCGTTTTTGGTCGGCGAAACGGAAGAAGAAACGCAAAAGCTGCGCGAAGCGTTCATCAACACCGGTTACATGAAACGGATGCCGGATGACATTCGCCAAGATATTTTGAAATACGGCATCCGCAACTCACACTTGCTGACGGTGGCGCCGACGGGATCGACGGGGACGATGGTCGGCGTGTCAACCGGGCTGGAGCCGTACTTCTCGTTCTCGTACTACCGGAGCGGGCGCTTGGGCAAATTTATCGAAGTGAAAGCAGACATCGTGCAAGAATATTTGGACAAACATCCGGAAGCCGACCCGAACCATTTGCCGCCTTGGTTTGTGACGGCGATGGACTTGCCGCCGGAAGCGCACGCCGATGTGCAATGCATCATTCAGCGCTGGGTCGACTCGAGCTTGTCGAAAACGGTCAACGCGCCGAGAGGCTACACCGTCGAGCAAGTGCAAAAAGTGTACGAGCGTTTATGGCGCGGCGGCGCGAAAGGCGGCACCGTCTACGTCGACGGCAGCCGCGATGCGCAAGTGTTGACGTTGAAAGCGGAAGAAAACCGGATCGAAGAACAGCTAGAACTGCTTCCAGAAGAACAAGAGGAAAAAGAAACGAAACGCGCCGTCGTGCTTGTCGATACGATTCAAGATGTGCGCGCCACCGATGTGACGATCGGCTCCGAAATCGGCAACATTTGCCCGATTTGCCGCGAAGGAACGGTCGAAGAGATCGGCGGCTGCAACACGTGCACGAACTGCGGCGCCCAGCTGAAGTGCGGCCTGTAATGGTGATACGGATGGGTTTGGATGGATGAAACGCTGGTTTCCGTAGAGGAACCGGCGTTTTTTTTTTACATAAAAGGCAAAAGCCAAAATATAGTGGTAAAAGGAGGGAACGAAAGGGGGAGCGTCATGATTGTTCATGTCGTAAAGCGCGGGGAGACGCTTTGGCAGTTGGCTCAGCGTTACGGCGTTCCACTCGAGCGGATTGTCGCCGCCAATGAACTGAGCGACCCGAACCGGCTAGCCATCGGGCAGGCGGTTGTCATTCCGGTGCCGTATCGCTATCATACCGTCCGTGCAGGGGAAACGTTATGGCAGATCGCCCGCGCGTATGGAGTGACGGTCGAAGCCATCGTGCAGGCGAACCGGATCGCCAACCCGGCGCTCATTTATCCCGGCGCGCTGTTGTTGATTCCGGCTCGCATTCATACGGTGCGCACCGGGGAAACGTTAGGGCAAATTGCTGCCGCTTATCAAGTCAGCGTCCAGCAAATCATCGAGTTCAATCCCATCGCTGATCCGAATGTCATCACTCCCGGACAGCGGCTCGTCATTCCGCCGGCCAAACCGCTCATCGAGGTGAACGCATTTACGGTGGACCAAGGGGAGAAAGGGGCGGAGCAAGTGCGCGAAGTCGGCCGCCATTTGACGTACGCCGCCCCGTTCGCCTATACGATCCGCGCTGATGGCGGACTGAATCCCATCAATGATGTGGCGATCATTCAGGCCGCTTTTGCCGCCCGTGTCGTGCCGATGATGACGATCACCAACTTTACGTATCAGGATCCGGGTTCAAGATTGGCGCAGACGATTCTGGCCGACGTTGCGCTGCAAACGCGATTGCTTGACAACGTCATTCAAGTGATGCGAGCAAAAGGGTACCGCGCGTTGAATGTCGATTTTGAAAATGTCTACCCGTCCGACCGCGAGCGGTACAATGCGTTTTTGCGGCGGGCGGCGGCTCGGCTTCACGCGGAAGGATATTGGTTATCGACATCGCTCGCTCCCAAAATCAGCGCGGAACAAAAAGGATTGCTGTATGAAGCGCACGACTATCCAGCCCATGGGCGCATCGCCGATTTCGTCGTGCTTATGACGTACGAGTGGGGCTATCGGTTTGGGCCGCCGCAAGCCATTTCGCCGGTGAACCAAATTCGGCGCGTGCTTGATTATGCCGTGACCGTGATTCCGCGGGAGAAAATCATGATGGGATTTCAAATTTATGCCCGCGACTGGGTGCTGCCGCACGTGCCAGGGCAAGAGGCGGAAACGTTCAGCCCGAAAGAAGCCGTGGAGCGCGCCATTCGTTACGGGGCGTCCATCCAATACGATGCGGCGGCCGCCTCGCCGTTTTACCGGTACACGGACGAGCAAGGCCGCCAGCACGAAGTATGGTTTGAAGACGCCCGCAGCGCGTTGGCGAAATTTGACTTGGTGAAAGAATACGGATTGCGCGGAATCAGCTACTGGGTGCTCGGGTATCCGTATCCGGAAAACTGGGTGCTGTTGGAAGACAATTTCCGCATTCGCAAGCGTGGGTAAGCTAAGCAGTTAGAGCGTATGCGCCGGTCATCGGGCATGCGCTTTTATTTTGTTTCTTGGAGTTCGAGCCGCTTTTTGAGTTGATACATTTCCAGATCGTGCTGGCCGATCTTATGATTTAAATATTCAATCGCAATGTTCGCGTTACGCCAATCATGTGACAGTATCTCGAACATACGCCGATGCTCAGCCAGCTCGTCCTCGATTTTTTTGAAATGGCTGCGCGTTTCGATGATGAAATGGTCCAACTTTTCCTCGAGGCGCTGTTGTCGTTCTTCGAGGCGTTGTTGCCGTTCTTCGAGGCGCTGTTGCCGTTCTTCGAGGCGCTGTTGTCCGGCTTCTAGTCGGTCGAGGCGTTCATGAATCGGCTGCAACTCCTCTTTCAGCACTGAGCGAAGCAATTCGACAAGCTCGTGAGACATTCTGCATCCCCCCCTTTCAGCTTAGTTTTATTGTATCATTGCGTTTATGAGCTGTCATGGCAAATCGCAAAGGAGTACGAATGTTTTGAAAGGAGTGGATTTATCTAGTTTGACGTTTGAGCTCATCCAGCATCGGTTTACCAAGCCGGCCAAGCGGGTCATCGAGCAGCGTTACCCGAAAACCAAGCTCGATTTGGACGAATCGAAGCGCAAGTATAAGTGGGGGCGGTACGGCATCGGCAAATACGTGTATCGTGACGAGGAGGCGCAGGAGCTGGAGGAAACGATGCATTCGTACATTGCCCGCTTTTCCCGGCGGCTGAGGTGCAGTATTTTACGTAATGCCCCTTTTATGGTACAATAGAAATGATTGCTATTTTTGTCTGCCAAAAGGGCCGACGCATCGGAGTGACGGTATAGGCCGGGGGATTTGCTGGCGGCAGGCAAACGTTGCAGGAGGGGACAAACGTTGCCGACACCGAGCATGGAAGATTATATTGAGCAAATTTACATGTTGATTGAAGAAAAAGGCTATGCCCGCGTTTCGGACATCGCGGAAGCGTTGTCCGTTCACCCTTCTTCAGTGACGAAAATGGTGCAAAAGCTCGATAAAGATGAATATTTGGTGTATGAAAAGTACCGCGGCCTTGTCTTGACGCCGAAAGGAAAAAAAATCGGCCAACGGCTTGTGTACCGCCATGAGCTGCTTGAGCAGTTTCTTCGCCTCATTGGCGTCAACGAAGAAAACATTTACCGCGATGTGGAAGGGATTGAACACCATTTGAGTTGGAACGCCATCGACCGGATTGGCGATTTGGTGCAATATTTTCAAGAGGACGAACGCCGTCTTGAGGCGCTGCGCGACGTGCAAAAGCGCAATGAGCAAGGGGAGTAAGCGACTGCTTGCTCTTTTTTGTTTTTCGTACTAAACGCCTTTTCTTTCTCTTACATATATATAAACAGCGAGAAAGGGGAGGCGGCGATGAACATTGATCTCGTCTTTTCCGGCGGCGGAGTGAAAGGGTTTGCGTTGCTGGGGGCGTATGAGGCCATTGAAGAAAAAGGGCTGCGCTGGAAGCGGCTTGCCGGGACGAGCGCCGGGGCGCTGCTTGCTGCGCTACTGGCGGCTGGATACACCGCCCGTGAGATGACGCAGTTGCTCGAGGAGCTTAGGCTGGAGCAGTTTTTGGATGAACGGGCGTCGTGGGTTCCGTTTTCTGTTTGGAAGTGGGTGCGCCTATATTGGCATTTAGGAGTTTATAAGGGAAACGTGTTTGAACAGTGGATCGAATCGGCGCTCGCTGCCCGCGGAGTGCGTACGTTTCGGGATGTACCAGCCGACAGTTTGTATATCGTTGCCTCCGATGTGACGAACGGGCGCATCGTCGTGCTGCCGGATGATTTGGCGATATACGGCATTGACCCCGGCTCGTTTTCGATCGCCAAGGCGGTGCGGATGAGCACGAGCATTCCGTACTTTTTCGAGCCGGTCCGCCTTCACGGACGGGACGGCACCTCCCTCATCGTTGACGGCGGGGTGCTCAGCAACTTTCCGCTGTTTCTCTTTGATGAAGAAAAAGAAACGAAAAAACGGCCGGTGCTCGGCGTTCAATTGAGCGCCAAGCCCGGCCAACGGCCGAAACGGCGCATTGCCAACGCGCTTGATTTGTACGAAGCGTTGTTTGCGGCGATGAAAGAGGCGCATGACGCCCGCTATATTTCGCGCCGCCATGAAAAAAACATCATCTTTTTGCCGGTGGAAAACGTTCTTGCGACCGAGTTTTCCATCGACCTGGAAGCGCGCCGGCGTCTCATTGACTATGGGCGCGAGCGGGCGCGGCAGTTTTTGCGGCGGTGGGCGTTTTGAGCGCCCAAAACAAAAAAGAATCAAGCTAAAAGGAAGCCCGATTCTTTTTTTTGCCTTTTTTGCCCTCGATGACGGTCAAATGCGGAGTCGCCGTTCGCTTTTTCAACGGCCGTTTTAGTTTCGCCGGCTTCGGCTGCTTGCGCGCGGAGCGGGGATGAAGCTTTTTCGACTGCCGCACCGCTTTTAGATACGACAATCGTTCTTTGTTAGTGCGGCGTTGGTAGACGAAACGGTAAAAGAGATAAATCGCGGCTGCAAACAGCGCAACAAACAACAGCTGGCGAAACAGCACCGTCGGATGGGCAAAAAGGGTATACACAATGCCAAGCGTCCCAAGCAAAATCATAAGTCCGGCGAGCGGGTGAACAGCCCTGCGCCGCAATGAATCCACCCCCTTTACGATTACTGCACCGCTTTTTTCGCTTCCGCTTCCGCCTCTAAACGAAGAAGCTGCTGGAACGAAGCGATGGCCACTTCCACTTGGTCGTCGTCCGGCTCTTTTGTCGTCAGCCGCTGCAGCCATAGACCGGGATAGCCCAGCCAGCGCAGCAACGGAATGTCCCTCCATTTATTTGTAAACTGCAGCACCTCAAACGAAACGCCGAGCACGACCGGAATTAAGGCGAGCCGGTTCACAATCCGCAGCCAAAGCGGATCGGTCGGCACGAACAAATACAGAAACAAGCCGACGATGACGGTAAATAAAATGAAGCTGCTGCCGCACCGGTAGTGAAGGCGCGAGGCGCGTTGGACATGTTCGACAGTGAGCGGCCAGCCCGCTTCATAGGCGTTGATCACTTTATGTTCCGCCCCGTGGTATTGAAAGACGCGTTTTACAAGCGGCGTCAAGGAAATAAAGTAAATGTAGCCGAGCAATAAGGCGAGCTTAAAAGCCCCTTCAAGCAAAATTTGCCCCGTTTTTCCCGGGATGAGCGGCTTGAAAGCGGCGGCGAGCAACGCTGGGATGAGCGTGAACACCGTTTTGGCGAACAAAAACGAGAGCACGCCGATCGCGGCGGCGCCGAGAATCAGCGTCAGGTTGGAACTGCTTTCGGCCTCCGTCTGTTCTTCCCCTGGGGCGACGTCATACCGTTCGCTTGCAAACTGCAAATGTTTGGCCCCGGTTGCGCTCGCTTCAATAATGGCGACGATGCCGCGGACAAACGGGATTTTTTTGAAGGCGGCCAGCGTCGGATTGGCGCGGCGCGGTGCGGAAAAGTACTCGATCGTTCCATCGGTGCGGCGAATGGCGGTGACAGAATGCGTTTTGCCGGCAAACATGACCCCTTCGACAACCGCCTGGCCGCCGTATAACGGTTTCTCTTGTTTCATCGGGCAAACACCAACCTATTTTTTTATGTTTATTATTTTATTCTACAAGAAACGTCCGGAAACCTCTAGGTTGATGTTACTGTTATGATTTCCAAAAAATCCATTATTTACACAGAGGCGGTCATTTTTTTGCTTGATTCATGGGGCGGCAAATTGCAGGTCATACTAACAGACAAGGAGGTGCAGCATGATGGCGGAACAGAAAGGAAAACTGGAGCAAGAAAAAACGGAACGGCCGATGACGCTCGTGCAAAAAACGATTATCACCGGATTTGTCGGCGGGGTGTTTTGGAGCTTGATGGGCTATTTGGCTTACTTTTTCAACTTCAGCGAAATCAGTCCGAACATGGTTCTCATCCCGTGGGTCGCCGGCGATTGGAAATACGGCAGAGCCGGCAATTATGCGGCTATTGTGTTGATCGGCATCATTTCCATTGCGGCGGCGCTTCTTTACTATGCAATGCTAAGGAACATCCGCGGCATGTGGGCGGGAATGTTGTATGGCGCTGCGCTTTGGGTAGTGGTGTTTTATTTGCTCAATCCGCTGTTTCCGAACGTGAAGCCGGTTGCGGATTTAGAGACGAATACGGTCATTACAACGCTCTGCTTGTACATTTTGTACGGCGTGTTTGTCGGGTATTCGGTTTCTTTCGAGGCGCAGGAAATGAACCGGCCGTCGCCAAGCGCTGAACCGCAGGCGGCCAAGGAAGGAAGCTAAGCTGTCGGCCAAAGCAGGCGCATATGGCGGAAACTGCTGCGATCATGGTAAAATAAAGAAGGTTTCCATATTTTTTAGGCGCAGCCGATCTCGCGCATCGGCAACCGCCAACGTATCACATCGCCTTTGTATTACAATATTCATGGGTAGAGGAGAATGAAACATGGAAAAGCTGGAAAGGCTTCGAGCGTTGCTTGAAGAGCAGCATCTTGACGGGCTGTTGGTGACAAACGGCTGCAACCGCCGCTACATTACCGGATTCACTGGCACCGCCGGCGTTGCGCTTGTCAGCCGCCAAGGGGCGGTCTTTATTACGGATTTTCGCTATGTCGAGCAGGCGGCCAAGCAAGTTGAAGGATTTGAAATCGTCCAGCACAGCGGACCGATCGTCGATGAAATCGCGAAACAAGTGAAGCGGCTCGGGATCAAAACGCTCGGCTTTGAGCAGGAGCATGTGACGTATGCGGCGTACAAGGCGTATGAAGAGGCGATTGATGCCGAGCTTGCGCCGACATCCCATGTCGTGGAAAAGTTGCGCTTGATTAAGTCGGAAGCAGAGATTAAGATATTAAAGGAAGCAGCGGAAATTGCCGATGCCGCATTTGCTCATATTTTGTCGTTCATTCGTCCGGGCGTCAAAGAAATTGAAGTGGCGAATGAGCTTGAATTTTTTATGCGCAAGCAAGGGGCGTCTTCGTCCTCCTTCGATACGATCGTCGCCTCTGGCTACCGTTCGGCGCTGCCGCACGGGGTGGCGTCCGAAAAAACGATCGAGCGCGGTGAACTCGTCACGCTTGATTTCGGGGCTTACTACAAGGGATATTGTTCCGACCTGACAAGGACGGTCGCCGTCGGCCAAGTCAGCGCTGAGCTGCAAACGATTTATGGCATTGTCCTTGAAGCGCAGCGGCGCGGCATGCGCGGGATCAAAGCGGGCATGACCGGCAAAGAGGCTGACGCACTGACGCGCGATTATATTCGCGAACAAGGGTATGGCGATTATTTCGGACATTCAACCGGCCACGGCATCGGCCTTGAAATTCACGAAGGGCCGACGCTTTCGGCCCGCTCCGATGCGGTGCTGGAGCCGGGCATGGTTGTGACGGTCGAGCCCGGCATTTACATCCCGGGGCTCGGCGGGGTGCGCATTGAGGATGATGCGGTCATTACCGCCGATGGGAACGAAGCGCTCACTCATTCGCCGAAAGAACTGATCATTTTATAACGGATAGCGTGAGGAGGATTTCGGGCAATGATTTCAGTCAACGATTTTCGCACAGGACTTACCATCGAGGTCGACGGCGAGATTTGGCGCGTCCTTGAGTTTCAGCACGTCAAGCCGGGCAAGGGTGCGGCGTTCGTCCGTTCGAAACTGCGAAATTTGCGCACCGGCGCCATTCAAGAGCGGACGTTCCGCGCCGGCGAAAAAGTGAACCGGGCGCAAATTGACACGCGCAAAATGCAATATTTGTACGCCAACGGCGATCAACACGTCTTTATGGACATGGAAACGTACGAGCAAATTGAGCTGCCGGCAAAGCAAATCGAATATGAGCTCAAGTTTTTGAAAGAAAACATGGAAGTGTTCATCATGATGTACCAGGGCGAAACGATCGGCATCGAGCTGCCGAATACCGTTGAGCTGAAAGTTGTTGAAACCGAGCCGGGCATTAAAGGCGACACCGCTTCCGGCGGTTCGAAACCGGCCAAGCTTGAAACCGGTCTTGTCGTTCAAGTGCCATTTTTCGTCAACGAAGGCGACACCCTCATCATCAATACGGCTGACGGCACATACGTGTCACGGGCGTAAGAACCTGAACAAGAGCAGCACCGATCCGGAATGTTCCGGGCCGGTGCTGTTTTTATGCGCCAAAGGTGCCCCGTCCTGCTTCGTTGTCCATCCCCGTTTTCACCGGCAAAAACTTCTTCTGAAACGGCTTGTTCCCGCATACGTTTGTACTAATCCATCTCTATTCGCTAAATGAGGAGGGGCACATGAAACATTGGCTGCGATCGATCGATTCGTCTGTTTTGGCGATGGCGGGCATGCGGATGTTGTCGGCGCTTATTGAACTGAGTGCAGCGCTGCTGATGTTGGTCTTTAATGATGTAAGAAAGGCGCTCGCCGTTAACGCCGTGCTCGCTGCTGTCGGCCCGACTGTGCTGATCGTAACGATGGCGATCGGTCTGCTTTCGCTGGCGGACGAGCTTTCGTTTTCTCGGCTCGCGTTCATCGCGCTCGGGGTGGCGCTCATTTTGTTCGGCATTTACAAGTAAGGCATAAACAGCATCTTCCGCCCATACATATAGACTAGTCCACCAAAAAGGGGGAGGGCCATGGAAGCGGTATGGGGAATTTTGCCGAAAACGATCGCCGCTGTGCTGCAGCAGATGCCTTCCTGGGGGCGCAGCATCGAAGAAATCCGCATCCGTATTTCCCGGCCGCTTGAAGTGATCGTCGATGGGAAGGCCCGCTTGCTGCCATATGAAGTGACGAAAGAGGACGGCGTGTACTTGCTTAACAAGTTGAGCCATTATTCGATTTATGCCGTCGAAGAGGAGCTGAGGCGTGGATTTATGACGATTGAAGGCGGCCATCGCGTCGGGCTCGCCGGCAAAGTCGTTACAGAAGGGGGCAAGGTGAAAGCCATCCGCGATGTCGCCTCCTTTAACATCCGCATTGCCAAAGAGCAAATCGGCATTGCCGATCCGCTGATTCCGTATGTGTATGATGGGCGCTGGCGCCATACGATGATCATCGGTTCCCCGCAGACCGGCAAAACGACGCTGTTGCGCGACGCGGCGCGCCTGATCAGCAGCGGAACTGGGCGCATTCCGGCGCAAAAGGTGGCGATCGTTGACGAGCGGTCGGAAATCGCCGGCTGCGTGAAAGGCATTCCGCAATTTTCGTTCGGCCCACGCCTTGATGTGTTGGACGCTTGTCCGAAAGCGGAAGGGATGATGATGATGATTCGCTCGATGAGTCCGGATGTCATGATTGTGGATGAAATTGGGCGCGAGGAAGACAGCGAAGCGGTGCTGGAGGCGGCGAATGCCGGCGTTTCGATATGGACAACCGTGCACGGGCGCACCGTTCGAGATGTTTGGCAGCGGCCGACGTTGCGTCCGGTCATGGAGCAACGGGTGTTTGAACGGTTTATTGAGCTGACGAACGTCCCGCATCCCGGCTTCATCCGGCGCATTGTTGACGCCAACGGCGCCGTGCTGTACGAGCGGGCGGTGGCGGGCCGATGAAGTGGCTGGGCGCCTTGTTGATTCTTGCCGCCTCCACTTGGATGGGGATGGCAGCCGCCCGCGCCTTGTACGAACGGCCGCGCCAGCTTCGCCAGCTGAAAGCGGCGCTCAGGGCGTTCGAAGCGGAAGTGATGTACGGACATACGCCGCTTGCCGAGGCATCTCAGCATATCGCCCGCCAGACGGCCGCTCCGATTGGCGAGCTGTTTGCCCAGTTTGCGGCGGCGTTGCATGCGTGTGAAACGAGCGTGGCCGAAGCATGGGAAAAAAGCTTGCGGGCTGTATGGGGGAAGACCGCGCTCAAACAAGGAGAGTGGGAAGTGATGAAACAGTTTGGCGCCACGCTCGGCCAGTATGACCGGCTCACCCAGCAACAGCAAATCGCCTTGGCGCTCGCCCATCTTGAGCGGGAGGAAGCGGAGGCGCTGGACGATCAGGCGCGCTATGGCAAAATGGCGAAAAGTTTAGGCGTGTTAGCCGGGCTGCTGCTCGTCATTTTACTCATGTAGACAGGAGGCAGGACGAATGGGCATCGATGTCGATATCATTTTAAAAATCGCCGGCGTCGGCATCGTCATCGCGTTTTTGCATACGGTGCTCGACCAGATGGGAAGGAAAGAATACGCCCAGTGGGTGACGCTGCTCGGCTTTATTTATATTTTGTTTATGGTCGCTTCGATTGTAAGCGATTTGTTTCAAAAAATTAAAGATGTCTTTTTGTTCCGCGGATAGGGGGAGAGGCCATGGACATTTTGCAAATCGTCGGCCTCGGGTTGGTGGCGACATTCCTCGTTGTGCTGCTGCAAGAACAAAAATCAAGCCTCTCCTTTTTATTGACCGTTTTTGTCGGCTGCACCATTTTTTTGCTGCTTGTTGACCAAATCAGCGATATTTTGCTGACGCTGCGGGAGATGGCGGAAGGCGCCCACATTCAAATGGTGTACTTGGAAATGATGTTGAAAATTATCGGCATTGCCTACATCGCCGAGTTTGCTGCGCAAATTTCCAAAGACGCCGGCCAAGGGGCGATCGCCGCCAAAATTGAGCTCGGCGGCAAAATCGTCATTTTGGCGCTCGCCGTCCCAATTTTGACTGCCATCATTGAAGCGGTCATCAGCCTCATTCCGGCGGCGCGATAAGGAGGGAACGGATTGAAGCGGACAGCGTTCCTCATTGCGGGGTTGCTCTCTCTCTTTTTTTGCCCGTTCGTCGTACAAGCTGCGAGCGATGGGCCGTACGTCAGCGAGCAGCTCGCTCATTTGGATGTCAGCGACATCCGCCGTTATTGGGAAACGATCGTCCATGAGTATGGGGGCTTTTTGCCGGAAAGCGAAAAAGGGCCGCTCTCCGATTTTTTAAGCGGCGACCGGCAATGGTCGCCCGTCGAGTGGCTGAAAGCGCTCGCCCGTTATTTATTTTATGAACTGCAAGTCAACGGGAAGCTGCTTGGGACGCTCATTTTGCTCGCTGTCTTCAGCACCGTGCTGCAATCGCTGCAAAACGCGTTCGCCCAGCAGGAGGTAAGCAAAATCGCCCACGCCGTCGTCTACATGGTGCTGTTGTTGCTCGCCTTAAACAGCTTCCGCCTCGCAACCGGCTATGCGCTCGAGGCGGTGCGGACGATGAGCCATTTTATCATCGCCCTCGTTCCGCTTTTGCTCGCCTTGCTCGCCTCCTCCGGCGGCGTCGTATCGGCGGCGTTTTTCCATCCGATCATTTTGTTTTTGATGAACACAACCGGCGTTGTCGTGGAATATGTCACGCTCCCGCTTCTGTTGCTAGCGGCGCTTTTAAGCGTCGTCAGCACGCTCAGCGACCGGTACAAGGCGACCCAGCTTGCCGATTTGTTGAACAAGGCCGCCCTCGGTTTGCTCGGCCTCATTTTGACGGTTTTCCTTGGCGTTATGTCGGTGCGGGGGGCAACAGCGGCGGTGGCGGACGGGGTGGCGCTGCGGGCGGCGAAATTTGTCACCGGCAACTTCATCCCGGTTGTCGGCAAGCTGTTTACTGATGCAGCCGATACGGTCGTTGCCGCTTCGATGCTGCTCAAAAATGCGGTCGGATTGGTCGGGGTGGCTGTGTTGTTGATGATTGCCATCTTTCCGGCGGTGAAAATTTTCGCCATCGTCATCATCTACAAACTATCAGCCGCGCTGTTGCAGCCGCTTGGCGGCAGTCCGGTGCTGTCTTGCCTCAACATTATCGGCAAAAGCATCGCCTATGTGCTCGCGGCGCTTTTGATCGTCTCGCTCATGTTTTTCTTCAGCCTCACCGTCATGGTTATGGCAGGGAATATTACGATGATGGTCCGCTAGGAGGAACGTTATGCAGCTTGTGATTGAATGGGTGACGAACATCATTTTGTTTTTGTTGTTTGCCATCATCATCGATTTTTTGCTGCCGTCCGGGACGATGCAAAAATATGTCAAAATGGTCGTCGGACTTTTGCTTCTCCTAATTATGTTGACGCCGGTGCTCCGGATGGCTTCGGCGGATCCGGATCAGCTTGTCGCTTCAGCACTTGCCCGTTTTTCCGACGGCTTCAAGGGGGAAGAGGCGATAAAAAATCAAATGGAACAACAGAAAAAAGAAATACAAGCTTCACAACGCGCATATATTTTAGAACAAATGGCTGTCCAGCTCGAAAACGACGTAAACGGGGAGTTGATGGAAAAGTATGGATTGAAGGCTGATATCAAAGTTTACGCCGATCACAACGAAAATTGGCGCATGCCAGAGGACATCAAGACGATTGAAGTGGCGCTTTTGAAACAACGCCCTGCCAGCGCGGTGGAGCCGGTTGTCATCGATACAACAAAGCCGCCGGCTTTGCCCGAGAGCGATGCCTCGCTGGCTGAAGAGGTGCGCGCCTTTCTCGCCGGCAAATGGGAAGTCGATGAAAATAAAATTGCCGTGCAATTTAGAGGGAGGGAATAGGGGGGATGCTCTCGTTTTTCAAACGGTTTCTTTCTTCCCCGCCCAAAGACGGGAACGGGGAAGGGGCGCGAAAACACATGCCGTTCTCATATGTCGTTGTCCTGCTGCTGGCCGGTGTGGCGCTCATGGCGGCGAGTCACTTTGCGGGTAGCGCAGACGATGCCGAAGCCAAGCCTTCCGCCAATCAGCCGGAATCCCCGTCCGAGCCGGCGTTTTTGTCGAGCAAGGAGACAAAGGATAAAGTGATCGCCGCCTATGAGGAACGGTACGAGAAGGAGTTGAAAGCCGCCCTCGAAGCAATTGAAGGGGTTGAGGATGTCACCGTTGTCGTCAACCTTGACTCAACCGAGCTGAAGCTGTTTGAGAAAAAACGCTCGACCCAGCAGCAAACGACCGAAGAAAGCGACAAGGAAGGCGGAAAACGGACGATTGAAAATCAGTCGACAAACGAAGAAGTGATCATCATCCGCAATGGCGACGAGGAAACGCCGCTTGTTGTCGCCACGAAAAAGCCGGATATTCGCGGTGTGCTTGTCGTCGCCAAAGGGGCCGACAACTTGCAAATTAAAAAATGGATCGTCGAGGCGGTGACGCGCGTGTTAAACGTTCCGAGCTACCGCGTCGCGGTCTTGCCGAAAAAATGACTCAAGTAAGGGGAGAGGAGATCGCCATGTTGAAAAAACAAACGGTATGGCTGTTGACGATGCTAAGCTTAGTAGTCGTACTGTCGGTGTATTATGTCACGGCGCCGAAAGAGATGGGCAACAGCCCGGCGCTCACCGCGAATGAGAAAACAGAAAAGCCGGCCAAACAACCAAGCGTAGCGGTGGAAGAGACTGGAGCGAAAGAGGAGCCGTCAACCGCAGGCGATGATTTGTTTACAGCGCTGCGCATGAAAATTGAGGATGAACGGAGCCGGCTGCGCGATGAGCTGAACGCCATTGTCGCTTCAGCGAACGCGACGGAGGAAGAAAAAAGTGAAGCGCTCGACAAAATTGAAAAATTGCAAGCATTGTCCGAAAGAGAAGCAACGTTGGAGACGCTCATCAAATCGAAAGGCGGGTATGAAGACGTGCTCGTGCGCGCCGATGACAACCAAGTGCGCGTGACGATCAAAGCGAAACAAAGCTCATCTAAATCGGCGAATGAAGTCATTCATATGGTGAAAAAAGAAATTCCGGATGCCCAATATGTCACCGTCGAGTTCCAGCCGGCCGGATGAACGCGCTGCTCTTTGCCAGAGCAGTTTTTTTTGCATAAAAACCTTTCGTTTGCCCTGCAGTTGTGTGTATAATCGTTATGAATACGTTTGATCACCGCCTGCGAAAGACGGGCTGACACTTGGAGAAAGGTGTGAGAACGATGAAAATTCAAGAAATCCGCGAATTGATTCGGTTGGTCGATCAATCCTCAATCGATGAATTTGTATATGAGCAAGGAGAAACGAAAGTACATATGAAAAAAGCGGTTGCTGTCGCCGTTGCACCGGCAGCCGCACCGGCGGCGCCCGCACAGGCAGTGGCAGCGGTCGAACCGACGGCGGCCCCGGCGCCTGCGCCTGTCCAAGTGGCAGCTTCGGAAGTGAAGCAGGCGCCGGAAACGGAACCGACGGCGGCCAAAGAAGCAAAGCCGGCTGTGGAAGGCAACTTGCATCAAATTACATCGCCGATGGTCGGCACGTTCTACGCAGCGCCGGCGCCGGACAAGCCGCCGTATGTGAAGCCGGGCGACAAAGTGAAAAAAGATACGGTTGTTTGCATCATCGAGGCGATGAAGCTGTTTAATGAAATTGAAGCGGAAGTCGATGGCGAAATTGTCGAGGTGCTCGTGCAAAATGGCCAGCTCGTCGAATACGGCCAGCCGTTGTTTTTGGTCAAGCCTGAATAAGGGAGAGAACGGACGATGATCAAAAAAGTGTTGGTGGCGAACCGCGGGGAAATCGCCGTCCGCATTATTCGCGCCTGCCGGGAGCTCGGCATTGAGACGGTCGCCGTCTTTTCGCAGGCTGACCGCGACGCCTTGCATGTGCAGCTGGCGGATGAGGCGTACTGCATCGGGCCGACCGCCTCGAAAGACAGCTATTTGAATTTCACCAACATCATGAGCGTTGCCACGTTGACCGGCTGTGACGCCATTCACCCGGGCTATGGCTTTTTGGCGGAGAACGAGGCGTTTGCCGAGCTGTGCCGCGAATGCAATGTCACGTTCATCGGCCCGAGCCCGGAAGCGATCGCCAAAATGGGGATTAAAGACATCGCCCGCGAGACGATGAGGGAAGCGGGTGTGCCGATTGTGCCGGGCTCGCGCGGCGTTATTGAAAGTCTTGAGGAGGCGCGGGCGATCGCCGCTGAAATCGGTTACCCGGTCATCATCAAAGCGACGGCCGGCGGCGGTGGGAAAGGAATTCGCGTCGCCCGCAACGAAGAAGAGCTCGTCAAAGGCATCAACATCACCCAGCAAGAAGCGGCGACGGCGTTCGGCAACCCTGGCGTTTATATTGAAAAGTATATCGAAGATTTCCGCCATGTCGAAATTCAAGTGCTCGCCGATTCATATGGCAACACCATTCATTTAGGAGAGCGCGACTGCTCGATCCAGCGCCGGCTGCAAAAGCTTGTCGAAGAAGCGCCGTCGCCGGCCCTTGACGACGACATGCGCCGGAGGATGGGCGAGGCGGCGGTCAAGGCGGCCAAGGCGGTCAACTACACGGGCGCCGGCACGGTTGAATTTATTTATGACCACCGGAACAAACAGTTTTATTTCATGGAAATGAATACGCGCATTCAGGTGGAGCACCCGGTCACCGAGCTCATTACCGGTGTCGATTTAGTAAAAGAACAGATCCGCGTCGCTGCCGGTGAAAAGCTGTCGCTCACCCAAGAGGACGTCTCCTTTAACGGTTGGGCGATCGAATGCCGCATCAATGCGGAAAACCCAGCGAAAAACTTTATGCCGTCGCCGGGGAAAATCGCCATGTACTTGCCGCCGGGCGGTCCGGGCGTGCGCGTCGATTCCGCCGCCTACCCGGGCTATACGATTCCGCCGTATTACGATTCGATGATCGCCAAACTGATCGTTCACGCGCCGACGCGTGAGGAGGCGATCGCCCGCATGAGACGGGCTCTTTCGGAATTTGTCATTGAAGGCATTCATACGACGATCCCGTTTCACATAAAATTAATGGAACACGAGAAATTCCAAAGCGGCGAGTTTAATACGAAGTTTTTGGAGTTATATGATATTATGAAGGCGGAATAGGAGGTGCCCCATGTCTGAACATATGTTTGACTCCGAACAGGAGTACACCGGGCTTGGCAAAGTCGAAATTGCACCGGAAGTGATCGAGGTGATCGCCGGCATCGCGGCCAGCGAAGTCGATGGCGTTGCGCAAATGCGCGGCAATTTCGCCGCCGGCGTTGCCGAGCGGTTCGGCAAAAAGCATCACGGCAAAGGCGTCAAAGTCGATTTGCGCGATGACGGGGTTGTCATTGACCTTTATTGCTTCGTCCAGTTCGGCGCGTCGATCCCGAACGTGGCGAAAAAGGTGCAGGAAAACGTGCGCCAGGCGCTTTGGAACATGACCGGCTTGGAAACGAGCGAAGTAAACGTGCACATCGTCGGCATTCAGTTTGAAAGCGGAAAACAGGAGCACGACGCCGTCGAACAACGGTGACAAAAACAGAAGGCAGCTGCTTTCGGAGCAGCCGCCTTTTGTTTTTTTCGTCAAAGTCTGTTATTGTAATGAACGAGGCCATCAGCGGAGCCGGCGGTGTAAAATCGGCAGCAAGACGGGCGACGGGAAGGGGCTGGCTTTTTCCGAAAAATATGATAAGATTTTAATATAAATGTTCGTATTTAGAGAGGGGGAAGGCAATGAAGCGGCATGAAGCGCGGGAAAAAGCGCTGCAGGCGCTGTTTCAAATCGACGTCGGGCACATTCCGCCGGAGGAGGCGCTGGCCAATGTGGCAGGAAGCAGCGAAGCGGATCCATTTTTGCGCCAGCTTGTACTAGGCGTCGTCGAGCACCAGGAGGAAATTGACGAGCTGTTGCGCGCCAATTTGGAAAAGTGGACGCTTGAGCGGGTGGCCAATGTGGACCGCGCCATCTTGCGCATGGCGACGTATGAGATGAAGTATGCCGACGATGTGCCGGTGAGCGTCAGCCTCGATGAAGCGGTCGAGCTGGCGAAAAAATTCGGCGATTGGAAATCCGGGAGTTTTGTCAACGGCGTGCTTTCGAAAGTGAAGGCGGCGCTGCAAAAATAGGACAGGCCGCCGGCTGCGCAAGCTTTCGGCGTCAAGTCAGGCAAACCGATATGGATGGACGAACAAGGAGAGGGGAACGAGATACGATGACAGCACAAATCATCAGCGGAGCAGAACTGGCCGCAACGATTCGCGCCGGGTTGGCGGAAGAAACAGCGAAGTTGAAGGAAAGCGGCGTTGAGCCGGGGCTGGCCGTCATTCTTGTCGGCGACGATCCGGCGTCACATTCGTATGTGAAAGGGAAGCAAAAAGCGTGCGCTGAAGTGGGCATTCGTTCATTTCTTTACACATTTCCGGCGTCCATCAGCGAAGAGGAGCTGTTGGCGAAAATCCGCGAACTGAACGGCGATCCGGCGGTGCACGGCATTTTAGTGCAGCTGCCGTTGCCGGAGCATATCCGCGAATGGTCGGTCATTGAAACGATCGCCCCGGAAAAAGATGTCGATGGCTTCCACCCGATCAACGTCGGGAAAATGATGATCGGCCAGCCGGCGTTTCTTCCGTGCACTCCGCATGGCGTTCTCGTGATGGTCAAATCTGCCGGCATCGACATTGCCGGGAAGCATGTCGTCGTCGTCGGCCGGAGCAACATCGTCGGCAAACCGGTCGGCCAGCTGTTTTTGCGCGAGCATGCGACCGTCACCTACGCCCATTCGAAAACGCCTGATTTGCCGGCCGTCACGCGGCAGGCTGACATTTTGATCGTCGCGGTTGGCAAGGCGCGTCTCATCGGTCCGGACCACGTCAAACCGGGAGCTGTCGTCATTGATGTCGGCGTCAACCGTTTGGAGAGCGGCAAACTGTGCGGCGATGTTGATTTTGACGCCGTCAAAGAAGTGGCGGGCTATATCACGCCGGTGCCAAAAGGGGTCGGTCCGATGACGATTACGATGCTGTTGCACAACACGATCGAAGCGGCCCGGCAGCTCGCCGTGAAGTGAGGCGGTTTCGATGGAAGTGAAATACGTCACCGTCGGGGCGCTGACGAAATACATTAAGCGCAAATTTGACGTCGACCCGCATTTGCGCGATTTATGGGTGAAAGGTGAAATTTCCAACTTTAAGCAGCATTCGCGCGGCCATATGTATTTTACCTTAAAAGACAGCCAGGCGCGCATTGCCGCGGTCATGTTTGCCGGCTACAATCAACATTTGCCGTTCCGTCCCGAAGATGGGATGAACGTGCTTGTGCGTGGGGAAATTTCCGTCTATGAGCCGAATGGGAACTACCAGCTATATGTAAAAGAAATGCAGCCGGAAGGCATCGGCCGCCTGTATTTGGCGTATGAGCAGCTGAAGCAGCGGCTCGAGGCGGAGGGGCTGTTTTCTCCCGTCCATAAAAAGCCGCTTCCGGCGTTTCCGCGCTGCATCGGCGTTGTTACATCGCCGACCGGAGCGGCGGTGCGCGACATTATGACGACGATCCGCCGCCGCTATCCGCTTGCGAAAATCATTTTGTTTCCGGCGCTCGTCCAAGGCGACGGGGCGGCGCTGTCAATCGTGCGCGCCATCGAGCGGGCAAATGAGTTCGGCGGGGTTGACGTGCTCATTGTCGGCCGCGGCGGCGGTTCGATTGAAGAATTGTGGGCGTTTAACGAAGAAATCGTCGCCCGCGCCATCTTTGCTTCGCGCGTGCCGGTCATTTCCGCCGTCGGCCATGAGACCGATTTTACGATCGCCGATTTTGTCGCCGATTTGCGGGCGCCGACACCGACGGCGGCAGCAGAGCTGGCTGCGCCGCACGTCGGGGAGCTGACTGAGCGGCTCGCCGAGCGGAAATGGCGGATGATCCGCGCCATGAAAGAACAGCTCGCTGCCAGCCAGGAACGGTTGCGGCGGCTTCAAGCATCGTACGCTTTCCGCTATCCAAGGCGGCTGTACGAACAAAAAGAGCAGCAGCTTGACGTGTTGCTCGACCGGCTCGCCCGCCAGCGCGAACGGTTGCTCGACAAGAAGCGCCAACAATGGCGTGAGCTGCGCCTGCGGCTGTGGCGCCATCACCCGGCGGCCGAGCTTGAGCGGACGAAGGAGCGGCAAAAAGCGGCTGCCGGTGCGCTTGAAAAAGCGATGCGCACCGCCTTAGAGCGCCATGCGCTCCGCTTTCGTTCCCATGTCGCGCGGCTTGAGGCGCTCAGTCCGCTCCGCATCATGGAGCGCGGCTACAGTTTGGTGTACAATGAGCGGCGCGAGCTTGTCAAACGAATCGGCCAGCTTCAGGTCGGCGAGCGCCTGTCCATCCGGATTCAAGACGGACAAGTCGATTGTCAAGTGACGGGAGTGGAGGAGAAAACAATATGAGCGAAGAAAAAGAGCTGACGTTTGAAGAAGCGATGAAAAAGCTTGAGGAAATCGTCGAACGGCTCGAGGAAGGAAATGTGCCGCTTGAAGAGGCGATCGTCTTTTTTCAAGAAGGCATGAAGCTGTCGAAACTTTGCCATGATAAACTGCAGCACGTCGAAAAACAGCTCGAGTATATGTTGCGCGAAGACGGTCAGCTCGTGCCTTTTTCGCCGGAGGAGGAGTAAGCGGTGGCGCAGCTTTCAGTTGAACAGTTTCTCAACGAGCAAAAACAGGCGGTGGAAACAGCGCTCTCCCGTTATATAGAGCGCTTAGAAGGGCCGGCGAAGCTGAAAAAGGCGATGGCGTACTCATTGGAGGCCGGCGGCAAACGAATCCGTCCGTTGCTGCTTCTGTCCACCGTTCGGGCGCTCGGCAAAGACCCGGCGGTCGGATTGCCCGTCGCCTGCGCGATTGAAATGATCCATACGTACTCTTTGATCCATGATGATTTGCCGAGCATGGACAACGATGATTTGCGGCGCGGCAAGCCGACGAACCATAAAGTGTTCGGCGAGGCGATGGCCATCTTGGCGGGGGACGGGTTGTTGACGTACGCGTTTCAATTGATCGCCGAAATCGACGATGAGCGCATCCCTCCTTCCGTCCGGCTTCGGCTCATCGAACGGCTGGCGAAAGCGGCCGGTCCGGAAGGGATGGTCGCCGGTCAGGCAGCCGATATGGAAGGAGAGGGGAAAACGCTGACGCTTTCGGAGCTCGAATACATCCATCGGCATAAAACCGGGAAAATGCTGCAATACAGCGTGCACGCCGGCGCCTTGATCGGCGGCGCTGATGCCCGGCAAACGCGGGAGCTTGACGAATTCGCCGCCCATCTAGGCCTTGCCTTTCAAATTCGCGATGATATTCTCGATATTGAAGGGGCAGAAGAAAAAATCGGCAAGCCGGTCGGCAGCGACCAAAGCAACAACAAAGCGACGTATCCAGCGCTGCTGTCGCTTGCCGGCGCGAAGGAAAAGTTGGCGTTCCATATCGAGGCGGCGCAGCGCCATTTACGGCACGCCGACGTTGACGGCGCCGCGCTCGCCTATATTTGCGAACTGGTCGCCGCCCGCGACCATTAAAAGCGGAACGGCCGCCCTTGCTTCGGAGCAAGGGCGGCTGTGTTGCTTTTTTGCTTCCGCCCCATGATGGGTCTTTCATCTTCGCGCCGCGGCCATACAGTGGCGCCAAGGCCGGCGTTGGCGGCAAAAGTCGATTTTTCGTGGCGAATCATGTATAATAATACTACCTGTATTCTAGGGAATCGGCTCGGAGAATGACCGAATGAAAGCGAGTGATCTCATTTGGATTTGACGAAAATTGAACATCCGCGCGTGTTAAAAACGATGTCCATTCCGGAACTGAAACAGTTAAGCGCCGAGATTCGGCGGTTTTTAATTGAAAAGCTGTCCAAAACGGGAGGACACATCGGCCCAAATTTAGGGGTCGTCGAGCTGACGATCGCCCTGCACCGGGAGTTTGACAGCCCGAAAGACAAACTCATTTGGGATGTCGGGCATCAAGCGTATGTGCATAAAATTTTGACGGGGCGCGCCGCTGAGTTCGACACGCTCCGCCAGTACAAGGGGTTGTCCGGCTTCCCGAAGCGGAGCGAAAGCGAGCACGATGTCTGGGAAACAGGCCATAGCTCAACGTCGCTGTCGGCAGCGATGGGCATGGCGATCGCCCGCGATTTAAAAGGGACGGATGAATACATCGTGCCGATCATCGGCGACGGGGCGCTCACCGGCGGCATGGCGCTCGAGGCGCTCAACCATATCGGCCATGAAAAAACGGATATGATTGTCATTTTAAATGACAACGAAATGTCGATCGCCCCGAACGTCGGGGCGCTGCACAACATCCTCGGACGGTTGCGAACAGCCGGCAAATATCAGTGGGTGAAAGATGAGCTTGAATTGTTGCTCAAGCGCATCCCGGCGGTCGGCGGCAAGCTGGCGGCCACGGCCGAACGTTTGAAAGACAGTTTAAAATACTTGCTCGTTTCCGGCGTGTTTTTCGAAGAGCTCGGGTTTACGTATTTAGGACCGGTGGACGGTCATGATTTTGATGATCTGTTTGAAAATTTGCGTTATGCGAAGAAAATGAAAGGTCCGGTGCTCGTGCATGTGATCACGAAAAAAGGGAAAGGCTACAGTCCGGCGGAAAACGACAAAGTGGGAACGTGGCACGGCACCGGCCCGTACAAAATTGAAACTGGTGCGTTTGTGAAAACGAAGGAAGCCGGGCCGTCGTGGAGCGCGCTTGTCAGCGAAACGGTGCGCCGGCTCGCGCGCACGGATCCGCGCATCGTGGCCATTACGCCGGCGATGCCGGTCGGATCGAAGCTGGAAGGGTTTGCAAGCGAATTTCCGGATCGGATGTTTGATGTCGGCATTGCCGAACAGCATGCGACGACGCTGGCGGCCGGGCTGGCGACGCAAGGGATGAAACCGTTTTTGGCCATTTATTCGACGTTTTTGCAGCGCGCGTACGACCAAGTCGTCCATGACGTATGCCGGCAAAACTTAAACGTCTTTTTCGCCATTGACCGCGCCGGGCTTGTCGGCGCCGACGGCGAAACGCACCAGGGGGTGTTTGACATCGCCTTTTTGCGCCATGTGCCGAACTTGGTGCTGATGATGCCAAAAGATGAAAATGAAGGCCAGCACATGGTGTATACGGCTATCCGCTACGATGACGGGCCGATTGCCATGCGTTTCCCGCGCGGAAACGGCCTGGGCGTTCCGCTTGACGAGGAGCTGAAAGAGATTCCGATCGGCACGTGGGAAGTGCTGCGCGATGGCCGCGATGCGGCGATCTTGACGTTTGGGACAACGATCTCCATGGCGCTTGAGGCTGCCGACCAATTGGCGAAAGAAGGCGTCTCGGTCAAAGTCGTCAACGCCCGCTTTATTAAGCCGATGGACGAAGCGGTGCTGCTTGAACTGCTCGAAAGCCGCCTGCCGATTTTGACGATCGAGGAAGCTGTGCTGCAGGGCGGCTTTGGCAGCGCCGTGCTTGAATTTGCCCATGACCGCGGCTACCATCAGGCGGTGATCGAGCGGATGGGCATCCCTGACCGGTTTATTGAGCACGGAAGCGTCAGCGAGCTGCTGCGCGAAATTGGGCTGACAGCCGCGCATATCGTTGACCGCATTAAAACGATGGCGCCAAGAAAACAGAAAAGGGCTTGAGACGATGAAAGGGAAAAAAGAACGGCTCGATGTGCTGCTTGTTGAACGCGGGCTGGCGGAAACGCGTGAAAAAGCGAAGCGGGCGATCATGGCCGGCCTCGTCTACTCGAACGACATCCGGCTCGACAAGCCCGGAGAGAAAGTGCCAACGGATATCCCGCTTGAAGTGAAAGGCAACCCGCTCCCGTACGTCAGCCGCGGCGGCTTGAAGCTCGAAAAAGCGTTGCGCGAATTTCAGATCAGCGTTAAAGGAAAAATTGTCCTCGATATCGGCGCCTCGACCGGCGGCTTCACCGATTGCGCCTTGCAGCATGGGGCGAAACTGTCCTATGCGGTCGATGTCGGCTACAACCAGCTCGCCTGGAAGCTGCGTCAAGATGAGCGCGTCGTCGTCATGGAGCGGACGAACTTCCGCTACGCGACGCCGGATTTGTTTACAAAAGGGCTGCCGGAAGTGGCGGTCATCGATGTGTCGTTTATTTCACTTCGGCTCATTTTGCCGGTCGTCAAGACGGTCATCGTTCCAGGCGGCGATGTTATTGCGCTTGTCAAACCGCAGTTTGAAGCAGGGAAAGAAAAGGTTGGCAAAAAAGGAATCGTCCGCGATCCGGCCGTTCATCGCGACGTACTGGAGTCGATCGTTCAGTTTGCCTGCGCGGAACGGTTCGATGTTCTTCATTTGTCGTACTCGCCGATCACTGGCGGCGACGGCAATATCGAGTTTTTGCTTCATGCCGTCTATTCCGGCGAAGAGCGGGAAGGCGAAAACCGGCTCGCCAAGCCGATTGCAGACGTCGTCAGCGAAGCGCACGCCCGCCTCAGCCTTAAAGAGGGGGAAGAAAACGGCGCCTAAGCAACCGTCGGAAAGAAGTCCCGCCCCCAGCCGGACGGGGCCGCGACTGCGCATCTTAGGGAACGAGGAGGTGGCGCGATTTGAACAAAGGGCAAAGGCATATTAAAATTCGCGAGATTATCATGAACAACGACATCGAGACGCAAGACGAGCTGGTCGACCGGCTGAGGGAAGCCGGCTTCAACGTCACACAGGCGACCGTCTCGCGCGACATTAAGGAGATGCAGCTTGTCAAAGTGCCGATGGCCAACGGCCGCTATAAGTACAGCCTTCCGTCCGATCAGCGCTTCAACCCGCTGCAAAAACTGAAGCGGGCGCTCGTTGACGTGTTCATTAAGCTTGACGGAACCGGAAACTTGCTCGTGCTGCGGACGCTGCCGGGCAACGCCCACGCCATCGGCGTTCTGCTCGATAACTTGGACTGGGACGAAATCGTCGGTACGATTTGCGGCGACGATACGTGCCTGATCATCTGCCGTACTCCGAAAGATGCGGAAAAAGTGTCCGACCAGCTGTTGTCCATGCTCTAGGCGAGGACCGGCCCAGCTTCCGTTCCACGTTCAAGGACGGAACGACAGGGCGGTCCTCGTTTGCAAATCCGAACATACGTGCTATAATCAAAAGTGGAATCAATCGGACAGGCAAGGAGTGGTGAAATGCTCGCCGAGCTGTCGATTAAAAATTTCGCCATTATCGAGTCGCTCTCGTTGTCGTTTGACAAAGGGCTGACGGTGTTAACCGGCGAAACGGGAGCCGGCAAATCGATCATCATCGACGCGATTCATTTGTTGATCGGCGGACGCGGCTCCGCTGAATTTGTCCGCTTTGGAGCGGAAAAGGCGGAAATCGAAGGGCTGTTTTTGCTTGATGACGACCGCCATCCATGCTGCCAAAAATGTGCGGACATTGGCGTTGATGTCAGCGATGGGATGGTGGTGCTCCGCCGCGACATTTTGGCGAGCGGCAAAAGCATCTGCCGCATCAACGGCAAGCTCGTCACCACCGCCGTGCTGCGCGACATCGGTTCGACGCTCGTCGATATTCACGGTCAGCATGAGCATCAAGAGCTGATGGATCCATCCCGCCATCTGCCGCTTCTCGATGAGTTTGGCGGCGCGGAAACGGCGGCGGCGCTGGCGCGTTATCGCGCTCTGTATGAAGAGCGTGAAGCGTTGGTAAAAAAGTTGAAAAAGCTGAGTGAAAATGAGCAGCAAATGGCGCATCGGCTCGATTTGCTGACGTTTCAGCTGCGCGAAATCGAACAAGCCGGGCTCGAGATTGGCGAAGACGAGCGGCTGATGGAAGAAAAAGTGCGGATTGTGAATTTCCAAAAAATTTATCAAGCCATTCAGCATAGCTACGAAGCGCTCGCCGGCGAAGGACGCGGCTTGGATTCGGTCGGCCAGGCGATGGGCCATCTCGAGGACGTCGCCGCGATGGACGCGGAACTTAAAGAGGCGCATGAAATGGTGGCCAACAGCTACTATTTGCTCGAGGAAGTCATGTATAGGCTGCGCGATCAACTTGAAGAGCTTGAATACGACCCGGTGCGGCTTGACGCCATTGAAAGCCGCCTTGCGGAAATCCAGCAATTAAAACGGAAGTACGGAGCGACGATCGCCGATATTTTGCAGTATGCCGAAGCGATCGCCGAAGAAATCGAGACGATTGAAAACCGCGACATGCATGTGCACGACCTCGAGCGGCAGCTTGCCGACGTGACCGGCAAATTGCTTGCCGAGGCGAAAAAGGTGACCAGCATCCGCCAGGCGTACGCCCGGCAGCTGATTGAGCGCATTCAGCAAGAATTGAAAGATTTGTACATGGAAAAAACGCAGTTTGACATCGTCTTCGCCAAACGCGAAGGCCCGCTCGACGCCCCGCTGGTCGACGGCGTGCCGGTCAAATTTGCGGAAGACGGCATCGATATTGTCGAATTTTACCTGTCGACGAACGTCGGCGAGCCGCTGAAGCCGCTTGCCAAAACTGCTTCAGGCGGCGAGCTGTCGCGCATTATGCTCGCATTGAAGACGATTTTTTCGAAACACCAAGGCGTGACATCGATTATTTTTGATGAAGTCGACACCGGCGTCAGCGGCCGGGTCGCCCAGGCGATCGCCGAAAAAATTTACCGCATCGCCAGCCAGTCGCAAGTGCTTTGCATTTCCCACCTGCCGCAAGTCGCCGCCATGGCGGACACGCATCTGTTGATCGTGAAGGAAACGGACGGAACGCGGACCAAAACGGCCGTGAAAAAGCTCGACGAGGAGGAGAAGGTGAAGGAAATCGGACGGATGATTTCCGGCGTGGAGATGACCGAACTGACGAAGCAGCATGCCAAAGAGCTGCTCGAGCTGGCGGCGAAAATGAAGCGATAGCCTTGCTGTCCGCCCCCCGTCGGGCCGTTGCCCTCGCTGCGAGGCAATGGGCTGCCCGGATGAAAGTCCATCCAATCCGGGCAGCTTTTTTTATAAGCGTTGCGATTATATTTTCCCCTGTTCAGGCAAAATTAAAACTGTAACCGTTTTTGTATGGTGTAGGCGGGAGCGAGGAGAGTGAACGACATTGAAGAAAGAAATGGCCCGAAACATAGCAGGAGTGCTTCTCCTAGGCATGCTGATGGCGATCGGTTTTGCCAAACCGATGAAAGAATATTGGCAAATTCCAAAGCAGCTTGTGCTGTTTGAAGGCGATACGGTCGAATTTCGGGCGTCATCCCTTCCAGTGCAAGCGGCCGTCCATGACCGAAACGCTCCCGAAACGCTCAATGTTGAGCAAAAAAACGGTTCGTTGTCTGTAAAAGCGAAACAGCGCGGAGAAGAAACGTTGGTTTTGCAGGTCGCCGGAATGCCGATTAAACAAGTGGATGTCAATGTGTTGCCGACGCTGAAAGTCATCCCCGGCGGGCAATCGATCGGCGTCAAACTCAATACAGTTGGGGTGCTTGTGGTCGGCTACCACTTAGTCGAAACAGAAAACGGAAAGAAGTCCCCGGGGGAGGCGGCCGGCATCCAAATCGGCGACGTGATCACCGCCATTAACGGGCAAAAAATTGAAAACATGAGCGATCTCTCCCCTTTCATTGAGGAAGCCGGCAAAACCGGAAAACCGCTTCATCTCACCATTCTGCGCGATCAGCACTCCGTCACAGCGAAGCTCGTTCCGCTGAAAGACAAGCATGACGACGTGTACCGCATCGGCTTGTATATTCGTGATTCCGCCGCCGGCATCGGGACGATGACGTTCTATGACCCAAAATCGAAAACGTACGGTGCGCTCGGCCATGTTATTTCCGACATGGATACGAAAAAGCCGATTTTGGTGCAAAATGGGCAAATTATGCGCTCGACTGTCACCTCCATTGAAAAAGGGACGAGCGGCAACCCAGGCGAAAAGTTAGCCCGCTTCTCCGATGGCGAAGAGGTGATCGGCACGGTGATGAATAACAGTCCGTTTGGCATTTTTGGCAAACTGACAAAGCCATTGCCGGACAGCCCGTTCACGAAACCGATTCCGATCGCTTTGGCCAGCCAGGTGAAAGAAGGACCGGCGAAAATATTGACAGTGGTCGAAAACGACAAGGTGGAGCAATTTGACGTTGAAATTGTCAGCAACGTTCCACAAAAGTTTCCAGCCACAAAAGGACTCGTCATCCGCGTCACCGATCCGCGCCTGCTCAAGAAAACGGGCGGCATCGTTCAAGGCATGAGCGGCAGCCCGATCATTCAAGACGGCAAACTTGTCGGTGCGGTGACGCATGTGTTTGTCAACGATCCGACATCGGGATACGGCGTCCATATTGAATGGATGCTACAAGAAGCAGGAATCGATCTATATGGCCGTCAAAAAAAGGCGAGCTGACCGCGAGTCAGCTCGCTTTTTTGCAGCCCAAAAATTTTTCAAAAAAGACGGCAAATATTTTGCCGATTGGGCATAGATATTTGGTGAAACATCCGTTAAAATGGAACGTGTAAAGATTTTTCGACAAATACATGGTTAAAAAAACGAATATTGTCTAAAAAGCTCATCTTTTGCTATAATTTTTATTTTCCGTTAATTTGTGAAAAAGAAAAGGATTTTTTGCTGCTGCTGTCGAATGTACGTTAACGGAAAGTTACATAGGAAGAAAATGTGGGGGAGGACGATCAGGTTGAGCATTAAAGTGTGCATTGCCGACGATAATCGTGAATTGGTGTCATTGCTTGATGAATATATTTCGAGCCAGCCGGACATGGAGGTGATCGGCACGGCGTACAATGGCCAGGACTGCCTGCAGATGCTTGAGGAAAAGCGGCCGGATATTTTGCTGTTGGACATCATTATGCCGCATTTGGACGGACTGGCTGTTTTGGAGAGAATCCGCGCCGGCTTCGAACATCAGCCCAATGTCATTATGCTGACGGCGTTTGGCCAGGAAGACGTGACGAAAAAGGCGGTTGAACTCGGGGCTTCCTATTTCATTTTAAAGCCGTTTGACATGGAAAACTTAGTCCACCATATTCGGCAAGTTTACGGCAAAACGACGCCGGTTGTGAGGAAAGCAGCCACGGCGCCCCAAGTGCGCGACAACAAGCCGAAAAACTTGGACGCGAGCATTACGAGCATCATCCATGAAATCGGCGTTCCAGCCCACATTAAAGGCTATTTGTATTTGCGCGAGGCCATCGCCATGGTCTATCACGACATCGAGCTGCTCGGCTCGATCACGAAAGTGCTGTACCCGGACATCGCCAAAAAATACAACACAACGGCAAGCCGGGTCGAACGGGCGATCCGCCATGCGATCGAAGTCGCCTGGAGCCGCGGCAATCTCGAATCGATCTCATCGCTGTTCGGCTATACGGTCAGCGTCTCGAAAGCCAAACCGACCAACTCCGAATTCATCGCCATGGTGGCCGACAAACTGCGGCTTGAGCATAAAGCGTCATAAAGGGCGGAACGCGGTGAAGGCAAAAGAGGCGGGCCGAAAAAGCGGTTGACCGGCTTTTTGGCGCCGGCCTTTTTTGCGGCCGGGCGCCTACTCGAAACGCCAAGCCACCCGTTGATGAGGGCGGGCCGCTACGGTTCGTCATGCTCTGTTTCCTTTTTCTCAAGTTCGAGCAATTTTTTCATCAAAATATGCGGCGGCATGTGCATCACTTGCTCGATCGGCACGCCGAGCGCTTTTGCCAGCTTTTGCGCCGTCTCCAAGGAAATTTTCAGCGGCTGCATCATCTTCCCCTCCGGTGCTTCATACATTACTTTTAGTATAACCGATCACTGCCGCATTCGGCCAGCTTTGTCGGCCAAATGGCGAATATATGGGAAAGGAAGAAACGGTATGACATATATTTTTGCCCACCGCGGAGCGGCGGGAACCCATCCGGAAAATACGATGGCAGCGTTTGAAGAAGCGCTGAAGGCGGGGGCGGATGGCATTGAGCTCGATGTGCAGCTGACGAAAGACGGCGAACCGGTCGTCATTCATGACGAAACGGTCGACCGGACGACGGACGGCAGCGGCTGGGTCAAAGACATCCTATACCGCGAACTCCGCAAATTCAACGCAGCAGCGAAATGGGACGGCCGTTACGGCCATTGCCCGATTCCCCATCTCGAGGAAGTGCTCGCCTGGCTGGCGCCGACACGGCTTTTAGTCAACATTGAGCTGAAAAACAGCCTCGTGGCTTATGAAAGGCTTGAGCAAAAGGTGATCGCCGTTGTGCGCCGCTATGGACTTGAGAACCGGACGATTTTCTCATCGTTCAACCATAACAGCATGCATCTTTGCCGCCAGTTGGCGCCGGAGATCGAAACGGCGCTTCTTTATATGGAGCCGCTCTATGACCCGTGGACGTATGTGCAGGCGATGAGCGCAGGCGGGGTGCATCCGTACCACCGAACGGTGACGGCGGACTTCGCCGCGGATGCGCGGCGCCGCGGCGTCGCAGTCCGGCCCTTTACGGTGAACAAGCCGAAAACGGCGAAGACGATGTTCGCCTATAAAGTGGATGCGATTTTCACCGACTATCCGCGTCAAGCGAAGGAATGGAAGGAGAAAACGCCTTAACGAAAACCGTTAAGGCGTTTTTTGGCTTGCCTTGAAATGGATGGTTTCTAATTCCGAATCAAGGCGTTTTTCGTTTTCGTTGAAAACGCGCCTGCACTTTGTTCCGTTTTCGGTCGCGGTGCAGCAAAAACCCGCCGATAAACGCCAACCCGGCCGCAAACAGCACAAGCCCGGCGAGAAATTGCAGCCATAAGGCGGCAAACGGCGGCTGCATGATGCCAAACAACGCATCGCGCATCCATTTAATGCCGAGCGCCGCCGCCAGCCCCGGAACGACTAAAATGAACAGCGCAATCATTCGCCCCATCGCGATCGCGTCCCTTTCCCAGCAGAAATCACTTCACCGATTATCATAACCGTTATCCGTCATTTGTCAAGGAACGAAAAAGCGGGTATGATAAAACTGTCTGCAAAATTTGGCATAGGATGAAATGTGGGGGAACAGGATGAAAAACGTGATCATCATCGGGGCGGATTCGCGAGGAACCTCGTTGCTGAAACTGCTCCATGAAGCGTCAGGGTTTGACGTCGTGGCCGTCATTGATGTTGATGACAACGCCCCGGGGCTGCAATTGGCGCGCAAATGGGGCATTGCGGTTGGCCGCGACTGGCGCCCATGGATGGATGAGCCGCTTGATTTGATTATTGAAACGACCGGGAGGGCAGACGTTCTTGAGTCAATCCGCCAGCAGGCGCCCAAGGGGGCGAATATCGTCCCAAGCGCCGTCGCGCGAATGATGGCGGAGCTCGTCGAGGAAAAGGAAGCGCTCATCGCCAAGTTGAAAAGCGAGGCGGCCCGGCGCGCTCTCATCTTTCACTCGTCCCACGATGGCATGATTGTCGTTGATGAATATGCTTACATTACCGATATGAATGAAAGCGCCGCCCAGCTTCTCGGAGTGGACAAGGACGTGGTGATCGGCCGCCATATTTTATCCGTGTTGCCGTCAAGCGGCTTGCCGCGCGTGCTGAAAACGAGGCAGACGGAATTTCATCAAGAGGTGGAGCTAGCCAACGGGAAAAAAATTATCGCCACCCGCATCCCGATTATTGACGACAGCGGCAAATTGTTCGGGGCGTTGGCGGTGTTCAAAGATATTACCGAACTCGTCGCATTGGCGGAAGAAATCACCGACCTAAAGGAAATCCGCATGATGCTTGAGGCGATCATCCATTCATCAGAAGAAGCGATCTCTGTCGTTGATGAAAACGGCAACGGCATTTTAATCAATCCGGCGTATACAAGGCTGACCGGTTTGACGGAAGAGGATGTGATCGGCAAACCGGCGACCGCCGACATCGCGGAAGGGGAAAGCATGCATATGCAAGTGCTCAAAACGCGCCGTCCGGTGCGCGGCGCGCGCATGAAAGTCGGCCCAAAAAACCGCGATGTCATCGTCAATGTCGCGCCGATTATCGTTGACGGAGTGCTCAAAGGAAGCGTCGGTGTCATTCATGATGTATCGGAAATCCAGCGGCTGACGGCTGAACTCAACCGGGCGCGGCAAATCATCCGCACGCTTGAAGCGAAATATTCATTTGCGGATATTATCGGCGAATCGGAAGAAATGAAAGTGGCCATTGAACAGGCGAAACTGGCGGCGAAAACACCGGCGACGATTTTGCTGCGAGGGGAATCGGGCACAGGCAAAGAGCTGTTCGCCCACGCCATTCACAACGCGAGCGACCGGAAGTATAACAAGTTCATCCGTGTCAATTGCGCCGCGATTCCGGAAACATTATTAGAAAGCGAACTGTTTGGCTATGAGGAAGGAGCGTTTTCTGGTGCGCGGCGCGGCGGCAAGCGCGGGCTGTTTGAAGAGGCGAACAACGGCAGCATTTTCCTCGATGAAATCGGCGAGCTGTCGGCCAGCACGCAGGCGAAGCTGCTCCGCGTTTTGCAGGAGCGGGAGATCGTTCGCGTCGGCGGGACGAAGCCGATTCCGATCAACGTCCGCGTCATCGCCGCCACGAACGTCAACCTTGAAAAAGCGATTGCCGAAGGAGCCTTTCGCGAAGACTTATACTATCGGCTCAATCGGATGCCGATTTACATCCCGCCGCTGCGCGCCCGCAAGGAAGACATTCCAGCGCTTTGCCGGCATTTGATCCAAAAGCTGAACCAAGATTACGGGCGCAACGTCGAAGGTGTCACGGATGAAGCGATGGTGAAGCTTCTTGCCTATGATTGGCCAGGAAATGTCCGCGAGCTCGAAAACGTGCTCGGGCGGGCGATGATTTTCATGAAGTTTCATGAAGTGATGATCGATATTTCGCATTTGCCGCCGCTTTCCGCGCCGTCGGCCGCGCCGTCGGTTCGCCCCGAAACGGAAGGGGAGTTCCGGCCGCTTGACGAGATGCTTGGCCGGTATGAAGCCCAATTGCTCGAAGAGGCGCTCCGGCGTCATCGCGGCAATAAAACAGCAGCGGCCCGCGCGCTCGGCATTTCGGTGCGCAATTTATACTACAAGCTTGAAAAATACAACATTGACAAAAACAGCGTGCAATAATTTGCGTATAGTGAAAAATATTGCACAAACGAACTTCAACAGCCTTTATTTCATAAAGCGCTTTCACGTATTGGTGATTGGCATGGTTTTTGCATATAAAGAAGTGCCTCGACGGATTGGCAGAAAAGGTTGGTGCAGACGATGAAGTTGAACACATTAATCGAGGAAGCAAGTCAATGTCAAGGTCGGACGGTGGCCGTGGCCGCCGCCGAGGATGAGGAAGTGATCGAAGCGGTGGCGATGGCGCTCGAGCATCGCCTCGGCCGGTTTGTGCTGTACGGAGACCGGGAGCGAATCGGACGGTTGCTCAAAGAAAAAGGGGGGGCGCGTTTTGCCGATGTCGACATCGTTCACGCCAATTCGGTCGCCCAAGCGGCCGAACTGGCGGTGCGCGCCGTCCATTTGAACGAGGCGGATGCGTTGATGAAAGGGCATGTGCCGACGGCAACGCTGCTGAAAGCGGTCTTGAACAAGGAGTATGGGTTGCGCACAGGAAAGGTGTTGTCCCATGTCGCGGTGTTTGACGTGCCGGCGTTCGAACGGCTGGTCATCGTGACCGACGCGGCCATGAACATCGCCCCCGATCTCGAGCAAAAAGTGCAAATTGTGAACAATGCCGTCAGCGTGGCGCGTTCCATCGGCATCGAGCGTCCGAAAGTCGCGGCGCTGGCGGCGGTGGAGACGGTCAATCCGGCCATGCCGGCAACACTTGATGCAGCGGTGCTCGCGATGATGCAAAAGCGGGGACAAATCGAACATTGCCTGCTTGACGGGCCGCTTGCCTTGGACAATGCAGTGTCCATGACGGCGGCGAAGCATAAACGAATTGAAAGCGAAGTGGCTGGACAGGCTGATATTTTGCTCGTGCCGGACATTGAATCCGGCAACATGTTGTACAAGTCGCTCGTCTACTTTGCAAAAGCCAAAGTCGGCGCGGTCATCGCTGGGGCGAAGGCGCCGATCGTCTTGACGTCGCGCGCCGACTCGGCGGAAAGCAAACTGTATTCGTTGGCGCTCGCCATCTGTTCGGCAGCGAAATGAAAAGAAGGAGGCCATCTGAGATGGAATTGTTCAAATATATGGAAACTTACGATTATGAGCAAGTGCTGTTTTGCCAAGATAAAGAATCGGGTTTGAAAGCGATCATTGCCATTCATGACACAACGCTCGGCCCGGCGCTCGGCGGGACGCGCATGTGGATGTACAATTCGGAAGAAGAAGCGCTTGAAGACGCCTTGCGCCTCGCCCGCGGCATGACGTACAAAAACGCGGCCGCCGGCCTCAACTTGGGCGGGGGCAAAACGGTCATCATCGGCGACCCGCGCAAAGATAAAAACGAAGCGATGTTCCGGGCGTTCGGCCGCTTCATTCAAGGGCTGAACGGCCGCTACATCACGGCGGAAGACGTCGGCACGACCGTCGCCGATATGGATATCATCTATCAAGAAACCGACTATGTCACCGGCATTTCGCCCGAATTCGGCTCATCCGGCAACCCATCGCCGGCGACCGCCTACGGCGTATATCGCGGGATGAAAGCGGCGGCGAAGGAAGCGTTTGGCAGCGATTCGCTTGAAGGAAAAGTTGTCGCCGTCCAAGGGGTTGGCAATGTCGCCTACCATTTATGCCGCCATTTGCACGAAGAAGGAGCGAAACTCATCGTTACCGACATCAACAAGGAAGCGGTGGCGCGCGCGGTCGAGGAATTTGGGGCGAAAGCGGTCGACCCGAACGACATTTACGGCGTGGAGTGCGACATTTTTGCTCCATGCGCGCTCGGCGGCATCATCAACGATCAAACGATTCCGCAACTGAAAGCGAAAGTGATCGCCGGATCGGCGAACAACCAGCTGAAAGAGCCGCGCCATGGCGACATCATCCATGAAATGGGCATCGTCTATGCCCCGGATTATGTGATCAACGCCGGCGGCGTCATCAATGTCGCGGACGAACTGTACGGCTACAATCGGGAACGGGCGATGAAAAAAATCGAGCAAATTTATGACAACATCGAAAAAGTGTTTGCCATCGCCAAGCGCGACAACATTCCAACGTATGTGGCCGCCGACCGGATGGCGGAAGAACGGATTGAAACGATGCGCAAAGCGCGCAGTCAATTTTTGCAAAATGGTCACCATATTTTAAGCCGCCGTCGCGCCCGCTAACAGCGGCGCGGGGCGGCCTTCCGCCCCGCCGGCGGATGACGGAGGGACGACAACGATGCAAGAGCAGAAGTTCCGCATTTTAACGATCAATCCAGGTTCGACGTCAACGAAAATCGGCGTCTTTGAAAACGAACGGCCATTGCTCGAAAAAACGATCCGCCACGAGGCGGAGGTGCTTCGGCAATATAAAACGATTGCGGATCAGTATGAGTTCCGCAAACAAACGATTTTGCAAGCTCTCGATGAAGAAGGGATCAATTTATCGAAGTTGAACGCCGTCTGCGGCCGCGGTGGGCTCCTCCGCCCGATCGAAGGCGGGACGTACCGCGTCAATGAGGCGATGCTTGAAGATTTGCGCCGCGGTTATTCGGGACAGCACGCGTCCAACCTCGGCGGCATTTTGGCGCATGAGATCGCCTCGGCCTTAAACATCCCGGCGTTTATCGTCGACCCGGTCGTCGTCGATGAGCTTGAGCCAATCGCCCGGATCAGCGGCTTTCCGCTCATTGAGCGGCGCAGCATTTTCCACGCCCTAAACCAAAAAGCGGTCGCGCGCCGCGTCGCCAAGCAGCTTGGCAAGCGGTATGACGAACTGAACTTGATCGTCGCTCATATGGGCGGCGGCATCACGGTCGGCGCCCATAAGCAAGGGCGGGTGGTGGACGTGAACAACGGGCTTGACGGCGAAGGCCCGTTCAGCCCGGAGCGCGCCGGGACGGTGCCGGCCGGCGATTTGGTGGCGCTATGCTTCTCGGGCGACTACTATCGCGAGGAAGTGATGCGCATGCTCGTCGGTCAAGGCGGACTTGTCGGGTATTTGGGCACGAACGATGCGGTGAAAGTCGAGAACATGATCGAAGCCGGCGATGAAAAGGCCAAGCTCGTCTATGAGGCGATGGCGTACCAAGTGGCGAAAGAAATCGGCGCGGCAAGCGCCGTATTGGCGGGCAAAGTGGACGTCATCATTTTGACCGGCGGGTTGGCGTATGGCAAATCGTTTGTCGAACAAATCACTCGCCGCGTGCAATGGATCGCCGATGTCATCGTCCATCCGGGCGAAAACGAACTGCAGGCGCTTGCCGAAGGGGCGCTTCGCGTCCTGCGCGGCGAAGAAGAGGAAAAAACGTATTTAGGGTGAAGCGGCCTCGCCGGTTTCAGTCCGGCGTTGATGCGGCAACGGATGAGAAAGGGGAAGACAAGATGGCAAAAGAATACGATGTCGTCATTCTCGGCGGCGGCACGGGTGGCTATGTGGCCGCTATTCGCGCCTCGCAGCTCGGCTTGAAAACGGCGGTTGTCGAAAAAGGGAAGCTCGGCGGCACGTGCCTGCACGCCGGCTGCATTCCGTCCAAAGCGCTGCTCCGCAGTGCGGAAGTGTACGCGCAAACGAAAAATAGCGAGGCGTTTGGCGTCATCGCCGGTGATGTGCGCCTTGATTTCGCGAAAGTGCAGGCGCGCAAAGCGACGATTGTCGACCAGCTCCATAAAGGTGTGCAGCATTTGATGAAAAAAGGGAAGATCGATGTGTACGCCGGCATCGGCCGCCTGCTCGGCCCGTCGATCTTTTCCCCGCTGCCGGGGACGGTGTCGGTTGAGATGAACGACGGCAGTGAAAACGAAATGCTTGTCCCGAAATTCGTCGTCATTGCCACTGGTTCGCGGCCGCGTACGCTACCGGGGCTTGAGCCGGACGGCGAATTCGTGATGACATCGGATGAGGCGCTGCAAATGGAGGTGCTTCCGTCGTCTATCTTGATCGTCGGGGGCGGCGTCATCGGCATGGAATGGGCGTCGATGCTCAACGATTTCGGTGTGGAGGTCACCGTGCTTGAGTATGCCGATCGCATTTTGCCGACAGAAGACGAAGATGTCTCAAAAGAAATGGAAAAACTGCTCCGCCGCCGCGGCGTCAACATCGTCACAGGAGCGCGGGTGCTCGCGGAAACGCTCGAGAAAGGAAACGGCGTCACGATCCAAGCGGAGCATCAAGGCGAGCGGAAAACGTTTGCGGCCGACAAGATGCTCGTTTCCGTCGGGCGTCAGGCGAACATTGAAGGAATTGGTCTTGAAAACACCGAAATTGTTGTGGAGAAGGGATATATTCAAACAAACGAGTTCGGCCAAACGAAAGAATCGCACATTTACGCAATCGGTGATGTCATCGGCGGCCTGCAGCTGGCCCATGTCGCTGCCCATGAAGGGATTGTCGCCATTGAGCATTTGGCCGTGCGCAATCCAGCGCCGATTGACTATTCGATGGTGCCCCGCTGCATTTACACCCGTCCGGAAGCGGCGGCGGTCGGCTTAACCGAACAAGAGGCGAAAGCGAAAGGCTATGATGTCAAGATCGGCAAATTTCCGTTTAAAGCCATTGGCAAGGCGCTTGTGTTCGGTGAGGCGGAAGGGTTTGTGAAACTCATCGCCGACCGGAACACGGACGATCTGCTTGGCGTCCATATGGTCGGGCCGCACGTGACCGATTTGATTTCCGAAGCCGGGCTCGCCCGCGTGCTTGATGCGGCTCCGTGGGAAGTGGCCCATGCGATCCACCCGCATCCGACGCTGTCAGAGGCCATGGCGGAAGCGGCGCTGGCGGTCGATGGCAAAGCGATTCATTTTTAGTTCGTGGCGGCATGAGCTTGGCGCGTGATCATTGGTTGACTATGTGAATCTAAGGGAGGTTGTTGTGATGGCGCAAAACCGTCATCAAGCGCTCGGATTAAGCGATGACACGGTGTTGGAAATGTATGAAACAATGCTTCTCGCCCGCAAGCTCGATGAGCGGATGTGGCTGTTAAACCGCGCCGGAAAAATTCCGTTCGTCATCTCGTGCCAAGGGCAGGAAGCGGCGCAAGTCGGCGCGGCGTTCGCCCTCGATCGGACGAAGGACTATGTACTGCCGTACTACCGCGATATGGGGGTTGTGTTGACATTTGGCATGACGGCGAGAGAATTGATGCTGGCGGCGTTCGCCAAGGCGGAAGACCCGAACTCCGGAGGCCGGCAAATGCCTGGCCATTTCGGGCAAAAGAAAAACCGGATCGTCACCGGCTCCTCGCCCGTGACGACGCAAGTGCCGCATGCGGTCGGCTTTGCGTTAGCGGCGAAAATGGAAAAGAAAGATTTTGTCGCTTTTGTCACCTTTGGCGAAGGGTCGTCGAACCAAGGCGACTTCCATGAAGGGGCAAACTTCGCCGGTGTTCACAAGCTTCCGGTCATCTTCATGTGCGAAAACAACCAGTACGCCATTTCCGTGCCGATTTCGAAACAACTCGCGTGCGAAAAAGTGTCCGACCGCGCTGTCGGTTACGGCATGCCGGGCTATACGGTCGACGGCACCGATCCGCTTGAAGTATACCGCGTCGTCAAGGAAGCGGCCGACCGCGCCCGCCGCGGCGAAGGGCCAACGTTGATTGAAGCGGTGACGTATCGGCTGACGTCGCACTCGTCGGATGACGACCATCGCGTCTACCGGACGGAAGAAGAGCTCGCCGAGGTGCGCGCCAAAGACCCGATCATCACATTTTCCAACTATTTGAAAGAAACGGGCGTTTTGACCGATGAACGGGATGAAGAAATTCAAGCGCGCGTCATGAAGGAAGTGAACGAAGCGACTGACTACGCTGAGAAGGCGCCGTACGCCGAGCCGGAGCACGCGCTTCGCTACGTGTATGCCGAGGAGTAAGGGAGGGGATTTGACGATGCCTGTTATTTCCTATATTGATGCGGTCACGATGGCAATTCGCGAAGAGATGGAGCGCGACCCGCGCGTGTTTGTGTTAGGAGAAGACGTCGGCCGAAAAGGCGGAGTGTTCAAAGCGACGCAAGGATTGTACGAGCAGTTTGGCGAAGAGCGCGTGATTGATACGCCGCTTGCCGAATCGGCGATCGTCGGCGTCGGCATCGGCGCGGCGATGTACGGTCTGCGCCCGATCGCGGAAATTCAGTTTGCCGACTTCATCATGCCGGCGGTCAACCAAATCATTTCGGAGGCGGCGCGCATTCGCTACCGCTCGAACAACGACTGGAACTGCCCGATCGTCATCCGCGCCCCATACGGCGGCGGTGTTCACGGTGCTCTGTACCATTCTCAATCGGTGGAAGCGATTTTCGCCAACCAGCCGGGGCTGAAAATCGTCATGCCGTCGACGCCGTATGATGTAAAAGGATTATTGAAAGCGGCGATTCGCGATGAAGATCCGGTGCTCTTTTTCGAGCATAAACGCGCCTACCGCCTCATTAAAGGAGAGGTGCCGGAAGACGACTACATATTGCCGATCGGCAAAGCTGATGTCAAGCGTGAAGGAGAGGACATCACGGTCATCACGTACGGGCTGTGCGTCCATTTTGCCTTGCAGGCGGCCGAACGCGTCGCACAAGACGGTATTTCCGTCCATCTGCTCGATTTGCGCACCGTCTACCCGCTTGACAAAGAAGCGATCATCGAAGCGGCGAGCAAAACGGGGAAAGTGCTGCTCATTACGGAAGACAATAAAGAAGGCAGCGTCATGAGCGAAGTCGCCGCCATTATCGCGGAGCATTGTTTGTTTGATCTCGACGCGCCGATTATGCGCCTTGCCGGTCCAGACGTTCCGGCCATGCCGTATGCGCCGACGATGGAGAAGTTCTTTATGGTCAACCCGGAAAAAGTCGAAAAAGCGATGCGTGAACTCGCGGCGTTTTAACATAAATCAGCCAGAAGTCCCCCACCTCTACAGGTGGGGGATGAATGGCGTTCGGTTTTTCTGTTTTTCTCTTTCTTCTTTGGATGGCAATAGAATACAATAAACATAGGAGGTGAAACCAT
>NZ_SDLD01000070.1:0-8719 GCF_013096875.1 Geobacillus sp. DSP4a
TTGTCCTTGGTGGCGTAAATGAGGGGGAGAACAGAGTCGGAATTTTGTTCCGTTTGGTAAAATATACAAAAACCAGAGAGGGCTGACTCCAAAAGTCCGCTTTTTGGCGGACTTTTGGGTCAGCCCCCTCGAGTTATTTATGCATCCCAAGCGACTTCAGCAGGTCGCCGACTTGCTGCTCTTGCTCTTGCAAAAATTTCGTAAACTCTTCCGAATTGCGGTACTCTGCTTCCCAACCTTGTTTTTGCAGCTCTTCTTTCCATTTTTCATGCTCAGACAGTTTTTTCAATGTCTCTTCCCAAAACGCTTTTGCTTCCGAAGACATTTCCTTCGGCCCGAACACGCCGCGCCAAATCGTAAACTCGGCATCAACGCCAAGCTCTTTCATCGTCGGCACGTCTTTCAGCACTCCGCCGAGGCGTTCAGGAGCGGAAACCGCCAGCACCCGCACTTTGCCGGCCTTCAAATATTCCCCAACCGAAGACGCATCCGTCGCAATCACATCCGCATTGCCGCCAAGCAGCGCCGCCATCGCTTCTCCGCCGCCATCGTACGAAACATACTTGACTGATTTTGGATCGATGCCCGACTTATAGATCGGCAAAATCGCCACTAAGTGGTCCATCGACCCTGGCGCCGACCCTCCGGCAATGGTGACGGATTTCGGATTTTGTTTAATGGCGTTCAGCAAGTCGGTCAACGTTTGAAACTTTGAATCGGCTTTAACCACAATCGCGCCAAAGTCTTTTGTCAACTGGGCGAGCGGGGTTGTGTCTTTGTAGCCGAACGGGCTGTTCCCTTCTTTTTTCAAGTTATTGATGATAATCGGCGGTGAATTGACAAACAGCTTATAATCGTTTTTCACATCCTGGGTAGCGTATTCGGCCATAAAGACTGCCCCGCCGCCGCCCGGTTTGTTTTCGACCGTCATCGTTTGTTTGACAAGCCCTGTCTCATCCAACACTTTCGTGACCGCGCGGGCCGTTAAATCCCAACCGCCGCCCGCCCCAGACGGAGCAACAATCGTAATCGGCTTCGTCGGATAGTTTGAGGCCGATGAGCCAGAGTTTGAACCGGACGATTTCGACCCCGCCGATTCATTGCCCCCACAGGCCGCCAAAGCCAGTGTCATCATCCCTGCGGCGAGCAATCCCCACCATTTCGTTTTCTTCATTTCTCCCTTGCCCCCTTGTTTTTGATAACGTTTTCAAACTCAACCTTACCATGCCCCAGGGTGAACGTGAAGTTTTTGAAAATAAAATGAATTTTGTGCATTTTGTTCATGGAGGTATAATCAGACCTGATATCAAGCACCTAGCGGAACGCCGGAGCCCCATAACAAAAAAAGGCCGCCTGCCTTTCAAGGCCGACGGTGCATAAAACGTTGGTACAGTGCATACTTTCTGACGTTCGTTCCTCATCTTTCATGTGGCAGGACGATCATTCGTTTTTTTACAATCGATCACTTACGAATCAGTGATTTCCTCTACCTCTTTTGTCGCCGCCAACTGTCCTCGTTAGATGGCCGCCTTTTGTATTGGATTCCCCTACTCTTCAAGCAATTCCCGAACATCTTGCTCTGGAAGATCCACCAACCGGGCAATGTCTTCCGCCTTCATTCCTTTGCGCGCCATGTTGCGGATCAGCTGTTTCATTCCTTGTTTTATCCCCTGTTTCCTTCCCTTTTGCTCATAGGAAATGATCAGCTCCAACACTTGCTCTTTTTCTTTCGTTTCCATCGCCCTCACCTCTCTTTGTAGTTGTTGCTCTTCCTCCTCCGACAGCTTCACATATGTTTCAAAAAAGCCCAACAAGAGCCGCTGCCTCGCTTCATCCAGCTCCAATCGTACCAACATGCGCAAAAACTCTTTTTTTAACTCGATTTTCTCACTTTCAGTATACCCCATTTTGCTAAGAAGGGCAGCCGCGATCGGATTGTCATGCCGGATGTAGTCCCGCCAATGTTTCTTGCGCAGCTCCACCGGGAAAAAGCGAAACTGCAGCACGTCGCCAAAGGGAAACTCGATTGAGAACACGGACGGTTCCTCGCGAAGGGCCTCATAGCTGAAGACAGCGATCGGAACGATGCGGGTGCGGTATTTTTCAAACAGACGGCTGAAATAGACAAACATGCGCTCTGGAAACGATGGTTGCACATAGCTTTGATTCTCCACATGAACGATGATCAGCCCATCTTCTCCTTTCAGTTTCGTCTCGACCAATAGATCGACGCGGTATTTTTCACCTGCGGTGACATCGGTAAACAGTTCTTCGGACAGGAAGGACAAATGGCGGAAATCGATATGCTCGTGGATGTCGGGGAAAAAGAGGAGAAGAAACTCTTCGAAGAACGTTTGAATCAGCTCTTTGAACAATCGGTCATGGTCAATGGCCATTCGATCACCCCTCTTTGAACGTGTTCGATTCTATCCATTCGCAAACAGGGGGGGAAAATCCTGCATGGGGAACAGAAAAAGTTGTGCTGTACTGTATAGTGCTTTAGTCCCACGCAGGTACGATAAAAACGCATACATTGACAGACAGCTTACAACGACGTTGAAGTTTCAATCCCTCATAGGTACGATAAAAACTGTTCCGCGTCGTACGTCTGTTTCTATGGATGTCTAGTTTCAATCCCTCATAGGTACGATAAAAACGGAGCCTGGGGAAGCCCGGCGCTCGGTCCATTCGAAGTTTCAATCCCTCATAGGTACGATAAAAACCCCAAACCATTCGCATAAAATCAAGCTTTTCCCCTTTTGACTGTTTTCAGAATATCACGTTTCAAAAATTCTGTCAATACTGTTGAGCCGTGTTGGTTGTAGGATTTTGACGCAAAAAAATATTGTCGTCGATCCCCCGGGGTTTTTGCACGATTGGAGGTCGACGACATTTGAAAGGCGGTCAGTTTTTGTTTTTCTCCATTCTTCCGTACTCGTCCTTCACCGCCGCCACAAGCGGGTGCCCACTCTCAAGGCCTGCATATTGCCGAAGCGCGCCTTCGATCCCGTGCTGGGCGATTGTTTGTTGAAGGGCAGCGGCTTCCGCATCGCGGGCATCATCGAATCGCAGGAGGGCGGCGATTCCTTTAGCCAAGCCTTGCGGGGCGTTGCCGAATAAGGCGCAATATTGCACGGCTGGCGCGACGAGGCGGTCGTTCGGCCCAAGTTTGCGGATCGGCGAGCGGGCGACACGGATGATGTCGTCGGACAGCGCCGGATTCATGAAGCGCCCGATCGTCGTCTCGATATACGCGCGGTGCTCATCTGCCTTCCAACCGTGCTTTTTCACCAACACCGCTCCGGATTCGCTGAGCGCCTGTTCGACGCCCGCCCGAATGGCGCTGTCTTTCATCGCCTCTTGCACGGTTTCGCATCCCTTTAGGTAGCCTAAGTAGGCGGCAAGGGCATGGCCGGTATTGACAGTAAATAACTTTCGTTCAATATACGGCCCTAAGTCAGCGACAAAATGCGCTCCTTGAATCGGCGGAACCGCACCGATGACGTTGCGCGTTTCAATCGCCCATTCGAAAAACGGCTCGACCGTCACCGCCAGCGGATCATCGTTCGTTTGGTTCGGCACGATGCGGTCAACCGCACAGTTGAGAAAGCCAACCGATTCGCCCGCCAACTGTTGTTCCGCTTCAGAAAGATGGGCAAATACGTACTGCTTCAACGTCTCCGTACCGCCAATCATGTTTTCGCACGCGATGACATGAAGGGGAGTTTGCTGAACGCCCAGCCGCTGCTTGAGCCCATCGGCAACAAGGGGGGCGATGGCCGGCAAAATGTGCGGGCCGACGGCGGTCGTGACCAAATCAGCGGCGGCGATCGCCGCGATGACTTGCTCCCGCTCTGTTTGGCTGTTCAACGCCGAGACGCCGCGCACCCATTGTTCTTCTCGCTGCTCGCCGGCGACAATGACGCGATACTCCCCCCGCTCCTTGAGCAGGCGGACGATTTGTTCGTTGACATCGACAAAAACGACCTTATATCCCGACGCTGCCAGCAAGCTGCCGATAAAGCCGCGGCCGATGTTGCCAGCGCCAAAATGAACCGCCTGCATCAGCCGTTCACCTCATGGAGCAGCGCAAGAATGTCTTCTTCTGTTTTGGCGTTCGCCATCGCTTCGACATTGTCCGCTTCCGCACAGACGAGCGCCAGTTTTGACAGAATATCCAAATGCTCCCCGTCTTTGCCGGCAATGCCGATCACGATCAGAGCCGTATTGCCGCCGCCAAAATCGACGCCGCCCGGGACTTGCACGATCGAAATGCCGGACTGTTTCACGAGCGCTTTGGCTGCTTCCGTTCCGTGCGGAATGGCGACGCTGTTGCCGATGTAGGTGGTTGTCAGTTCTTCCCGCTCAAGCATCGCATCCACATACGCCGGATCGACATACCCCTGCTTGACGAGCACTTTGCCAGCAAGGCGGATCGCCTCTTCTTTTGTTTTGGGTTGGGCATTTAGCACAATGTTTTCTTTGTTTAAAATCGAATGGGCTACCATCCTTTTCACTCCTTCATTGATGTCCAGTAATGATCAAAAAATTGCTCCAAATGGGCGCTGACAAGTGAATACACTTCTTCCTCGCCGCCATGCGCCAAAACGGCAAGGCTTTGCTCATCTTTCACGAGCAAGGAGCTGACCTCGCTTAATACAGCGAGCATCTCCTTATCGGCATCTGATGGCCCAAGCAGCAACACAACCGTGTTGATCTCCATCGGCTCCCCGTCCATGCCGGGCACCGTTTGCGGCGCATCAAGTCGGTACATCGTAAGCGATGGGCGAAGAACCGCGAAGCTTCGAGCGTGGTAAAGCGCCAGCGTCGTGCCAGGGACGCCAAGCCCGCCAAGCGACTCGCGGCGCCGCAGCTCCTCGATGACGACATCGGCATCGACGATGACGCCACTTCGTTCAAGACGGCGGCACGCGTCCGCCAATAGTTCATGAACAGAGCGCCCCTTGACCACCTCGAGGGAAAAACCGTCCAACAGGTGGACGATCGTCTCGCTGATGCGCCGGACCGCCTTCATCGCCTCGAGCGCTGGCCTGTTTCTCTGTGCGATTGACTCTTTCCTCATCCGCTTTTCAGCGGCTGATTTTCGCTCTAAAAATTCACGGATTGCCCGCGCTTCCTCTTCCGTCAACATCGGGCTGACGGTGAAATATGGGCCGTCTTCATCGGCCAGCGGCACGGTCGAGACGACAAGATCATACGCACTTGCATCTTTCTCTTTCCATTCAAACACGGACGCTTGTTCCAGCGAAACGATGTCCGGAATCTCTTTTTTCAGCCTCGTCGCTAAAATTTTCGCCGTCCCAAGCCCGCTCGAACAAATGACGAGCACCCGCCACCCTTTTCTCTCTCGCATGAGCGCGGAGGCAAAATGGAGCACTAAATAGCCGATCTCCTCCTCAGGCATCGGGACGTTGCCAAACAGTTGCTTTGCCCCTTCTGCGACAATGGCGAACAGCTCCGCATAGTCCCGCTTAATTTGCTCAAGCAGCGGATTGGATACCCCCATCCCGTGCTCCAAGCGGTACAGGGCTGGCTTCAAGTGGACGACCAAATCTTCATACAGCGTGCGGTCGGCGGACAAATCGACGCCAAGTTCGCGGCTGACAAAGCGGATGAGTTGCTGCGCTTTCATGCCAACCGCCAAGCTTGTTTCCTCCATCATCGTCCCTTGGCGGCTGCGCCATTTCGCCCCCATTAAGTGCATCGTCATATAGCCGATCTCTTCGTTGGGGATGCCAACGCCAAAGACCTTTTCTAGCGATTCGGCGAGCGCACGGGCGATTTCGTATTCGTTCGTCGCTTGCAGCGCCTGTAAATCATGCGGGTCAAAATGGATCGCGTCTCCCCGCTGGATGCGCTCGATCGCAAGCGCCAGGTGAACGACAAAGGCGATGTACGAGCTATCGGCCATCGTAAACGGGAACGTTTCTTTCACTTGCTCGATTTGCCGCTCGATGATGGCGAGCTTTTTCCGGTCGACGAACCCGAGCAGTTTTTCTGCCATCGTATCAAGCGGTTCGTCAGCGCGCCTTTGGATCGTCTCTTTCATCAATGCCAAAAATTCGTGTTCATCAACATGGCGGAACAACAAATCGCTGATCAGGCGCCGCTTCGCCGATTCCGAACCAGCCAGTTCCACCCCGTACCCGCGCTTGCGGATGAGCGAAAGCCCGTACGCTCCGACTGTTTGTTCCAATTTGTCCAAATCAAGGCTGACGGTCGCCACCGTCACATTCAAGTCATTTGCCAAGGAGACAAGTTTCACCGGCTCGGCCGCTTCCAACAGCGCGATTAAAATCATGAGCTGCCGTTCTTCCGGTGTATATTCATGATGGGAAAGGCGGAGCAGCTCTGTGGTCAGCGCCTGTTTGTTTTCTTCCCTTCCGATGAGCCGAACGCCGACTCCTGCCTTTTTCACCAACTCCAGCCCGTAACGACGCAACACCGATTCGAGCCCTTGCAAATCGCGGTGAACCGTACGGGCGCTGACGTTCAGCTCCTCGGCCAGTTCGCCGACGGTCAAATCACGGTCGCTTGCCAACAAACGCTCAAGCAGCTTCCGCTCCCGTGCCGATACGTACATCGCCGTTCACCTCCCATCTTCGGTCGTATTGTTGACAGGTTTAAATTGGCCAATCGGTTCTTCATCTCTTATTGTAAGGGCTTTTTTCTTGATTTGACAATGAAGAGATGTTTCATTTTCGTCATTGTTATTGTTGACAGTTTTTAATTTCACATTCATGATTCCTTTTTCGGCGCCAAAACCAACCCTGCTGGCCGGAAAACCGACTCGAAACAGCAGGCTGCCGTAAAACAAAACGCAGGGGGAACGCCATTTCCCCTGCGTTTCATGCCGATTTACGCGTTCTTTTTCAATTGTTCAATCAACTCATCGTACTTCGGGCTGTTTAAGAAGTTTTCGACCGATACGTGGTAGGCGTTCGGCAATTTTGCCTTCGCCCGGTCGGTTAAATTTTGATGGGTGACGACGATGTCGGCGTCGGCCGGAAGCTGGTTGATCGCTGTATTCGTCACTTCGATATCGAGCCCGGCCTTTTGTACTTTGTTGCGCAAAATCGACGCTCCCATCGCGCTCGAGCCCATTCCGGCGTCACACGCAAAGACAATTCTTTTGACCCGTGCAGGGACGGCCTGTTCCGCCACCGCCGTTGCCACTTCCTCTTGTTGCTGCAACGCGGCCGCCACTTGGCTTTGTTTCCCTTTTAACTGTTGCATTTTTTCCGCCGCTTTCGCTAAATCTTCTTCCCCTTCCTTTTGTTTCGCCGATTTCAAGAACACCGACGCGACGAGGAACGATACCGCTGCGGCGACGAACACGCCGGCTAGCACGCCAAAGTAATTCCCTTTTGGCGTCATCGCCAGCAAGGCGAAAATGCTTCCCGGCGACGGCACGGCCACAAGCCCGGCGTTGAGGATGGTAAACGTGAACACCCCGCTCACGCCGCCTGCCATCGCCGCTAAAATCAAGACCGGACGCATGAGAATGTATGGGAAGTAAATTTCATGAATCCCGCCTAAGAAGTGGATAATCACAGCCCCTGGTGCCGACTGTTTCGCCATCCCCTTGCCAAACAGCCAATACGCCAGCAAAATCCCCAACCCTGGACCAGGGTTCGTTTCCAGCAAGAACAAAATCGATTTTCCGGTTTTCGCCGCTTGTTCGACGCCAAGCGGGCTTAAAATGCCGTGGTTGATCGCATTGTTCAAGAACAGCACTTTCCCTGGCTCGATGAACAAGTTCGCCAGCGGCAACAAATGCCAGTCAATGATTTTTTCCACTCCTGCCGCTAACGTTTTACTGATCACAGAAATGACCGGGCCGACTCCTTTAAAGGCGAGCAGCGTCAACACGCCGCCGACGATCCCGGCCGAAAAGTTGTTGACGAGCATCTCAAACCCTTGTTTCACTTTTCCTTGGAAGAGCCCGTCTACCTTTTTGATCACATAACCGCCAAGCGGCCCCATGATCATCGCGCCTAAAAACATCGGAATGTCCGAACCGACGATGACCCCCATCGTCGCCGTCGCCCCAACAACGCCGCCGCGGACGTCATACACCATTTTGCCGCCCGTATAGCCAATCAACAGCGGCAACAAATACGTAATCATTGGCCCGACGAGCTTCGCAAACGTCTCGTTCGGCCACCAGCCCGTCGGGATAAATAGGGCGGTAATCAGCCCCCAGGCGATAAACGCCCCGATATTCGGCATAATCATGCCGCTCAAATAACTGCCAAACCGCTGAATCTTCACGCGGAAGCCTGTTTCGTTTCCGGTTGTATGCGTCATAACGTCGCTCCTCCTTTTGCTTGACTGTACCTTTATCTTAAAACGCTTACAACCGGCCTTCAATGAGAAGTAAACGCGATTTTGTCAAGGGGGTTGTTGACAGGGGTTAAAAAAGAAAACCCCGCGCGGCGGGCGGGGTTACGGCGTTTCTTCTGCCAACGACAACGCCTCTCGATAGAGACGTTGGAAGAGATAAAATCCATTGTCAAGCAGATTGTCTAACAGCGGCTTGACTTCCGCTATTTTCCTGTTTTTCTTTCCCCTGAATCCGTGACAAAACATCTTTACAATGGTCGCAAACCGTTGATACGATAAGGGAAAACGACGTTGACGATTCTTCATCAAGTAGGTGATATGATGAAAGATTTCCCGATTCGGTTTGTATTGA
>NZ_SDLD01000071.1:0-8338 GCF_013096875.1 Geobacillus sp. DSP4a
GAGGCGAACGGCCATGACGCGTTGACGCAGGGAAATGTTTTTGATTTTTTTCTCTTCCTTTCGAAGGGTTCGTGGCGTCCATCCATGGTCATTGGTGATTTTCAATCGTTTCATTCCGTTTCCGCTCTTTTTCTTCGTGAAGTACCTAGGAGCAGTATAACCGGGGTGGAAGCCACTTATACGGACGTTAATGTTTCAATGTGCATCTATATATATAGATGCAATTTGAAGCTTTACCATTTGCAACTTTTACCGAGTATTTGATCGACTGTCGGGCGACCGAACAACGCCGCTTCCAGACCTATTATATGGGTCTGGAAGCAGGCGGTTGTTCGGTCCTTCGTCACGCCAAGGCGTGACGGAGAAGCCTGTGGCTTTCCTCCGACAGTCGAAAAAGGGGCAAACCGCTTTTCCTCAGGGATATGTTAAACTTCTTCGTTGCATCTATATAGTTTGCAACACAAAGATGGTTGGTAATTTATAGGGAGGAGAAGGAGAGATCGGCGGTAGCTACCATCATGAAAAATCAAGAAGATTTTTATGTAATATTTTATTACATTAAATGTTATAAAAAATCTAAATTTTCTATTGACAAAAATAATATAATCAAATTAATATGTATTTAGGTTATAAAAAATCACATGAATGAATATACGAAATATTTCAATTCATTATTATGTAATAAAATATAACAATTGAAATGTAAAAGATACTTAAAATATTGTTGGATTTTTGAATTTTTTACATATACCTTTCTTTTTTCTAGTTGTCTAAATACTAGTCGTACGCTTGAAACTGAAAAAGTAGTTGCTAAAAGGGGGTGATGCCGGGGAAGAGTGTAAGAAATGAACTTAAAGTAGCCTTGGTTTTCTGTGTATGCATTAATAATAACTAACTTGTTGAGGGGATGTATGAACGGTCGGTTTAGGTGGAAAACGTGATTTTGGTCCAATCGTTAGGGATGATCATGAACCTATTTTTCATGAAGAATGGGAAGCAAGAGTACTTTATTGGAGGAGAAGGTATGGCTGTAAAAAAACCAACGATTGAACAATTAAAAAGAATTGCAGAGGAGTTTCATCTCACTCTCACGGATGATGAACTATCTTTATATCAAGAATTAATGGAAGGTACAATTGAATCCTACAACCGTTTAAATCAGCTTGTAGAACCTAGCCTCCCAGTAAAATATCCACGCACTCCAGGGTATCGCCCAAGCGCTGAAGAAAATCCATACAATGCATGGTATTGGAAAACTAGCATAAAAGGAAATAGTACTGGAAAATTAGCGGGGAAAAAAATTGTCCTAAAAGATAATATAAGTCTAGCAGGTGTTCCTATGATGAATGGTTCAGCTATTCTAGAAGGTTTTGTACCTGACGAAGACGCTACCATTGTAACTAGGATACTTGATGCTGGTGGAGAAATTGTAGGTAAAGCGGTTTGCGAAGATTTGTGCCTATCTGGAGGCAGTCATACTTCTGCAACAGGCCCCGTCTTAAATCCACACGACCCTACTAGATCATCAGGCGGTTCTTCTAGTGGAAGTGCAGCATTGGTTGCTGCAGGTGAAGTTGACATGGCAATAGGCTGCGACCAAGGGGGATCTATTCGGATTCCTAGCTCTTGGTGCGGCGTGTATGGTCTAAAGCCTACATACGGGCTTGTTCCTTATACTGGGATTTTTCCAATTGAACAGACGATAGATCACACTGGTCCTATTGCTAGAACTGTTGAGGATGTCGCTTTGCTGCTTGAAGTGATAGCTGGGGCAGATTGCTTAGACCCAAGACAGTCGGGTTTAGCAGTGAAACCATACACAGAATCACTTGTTGGTCATGCTAAGGATATTAAAATCGGAATCGTAACGGAAGGCTTTGGCTGGGACGGTCTGTCCGAGGAAGATGTAGATCATTTAGTGAGAGAAGCCGCGCATTCTTTGAAAAATAGTGGAGCAACAGTGGAAGAAGTATCGATTCCCATGCATCGGGATGGCATTCACATCTGGAACGGGATTGGCATAGAGGGGCTTACTTCCTTAATGGTCAAAGGCAATGGCATGGGAACGAATTGGAAGGGACATTATAGTACGAAACTTCTTGATGCCTATGGGAAAGCACGCAAAATACGAGCCAATGAATTTTCCGATACAGTGAAAATGACAATCTTGCTTGGACAGTATATGCAGGATCAATATAACGGGAAATATTACGCGATCGCACAAAATCTGGCTCGAACATTAAAACAAGCCTATGATCATGCACTAAAAACATATGATGTGCTGATTATGCCAACAACACCGATGAAGGCGACAAAAATTCCTTCTTCGGATGCTTCAAAGGAAGAAATTATAACGAGAGCTTTAGAAATGATTTATAATACTGCACCATTCAATGTTACAGGACACCCAGCCATGAACGTCCCGTGCGGAAAATCCGAAGAGCTGCCTGTCGGGATGATGATCGTTGGAAGACATGGCGAAGATGACATGGTTTTGCGTGTTGCTCATGCCTTTCAGTCGACACATGAACGTGTTGCTACAATATAAAGCTAACTTGTATTGCTAGATAAAAGAATCACAGGAATAAGGCCCATGTATAAAAAATCTTTTTAAAAAAATACTGAATGTTCGGAAAGAAGAAGTTCTGTACAGAGTGTTATTTTTATCTCACAACAGACAATGCTAAAACTTAAAGACAGTACAACATTGCTATTTTATTTATTGTAGCTACACATCTATCTTGGGAAAGGAAAAATAATATTTTACAGAAGAAAAAATCTATTAGATGAAAGAAGAGTATGAAATACTGATTCTACAGTTGATTGAAAAATTCTTGAGTATAATACGAAACCAGCGCCAATAACTGAAACACAGGATTTTTAGGATGTGAGTAGAGTGGAAGGTCAATCGATTATTAGCGTGGGAATCGATATCGGAACAAGTACGACAAAATTTATTGTAAGTCATTTAAAATATGCAAAAGTATCTAGTCATTTTTCTTTGCCTCGCTACGAAATTGTTGAGAGAAAAATTGTGTATGAAAGCCCTATGTACTTAACGCCGTTAAAAGAGAAACGGGATGAAATTGATTTGAAAACTCTCACGGGATGGCTTGAAGAGCAATATAAAAAGGCAGGAGTGAATGTATCAGAAGTAAAATCTGGCGCTGTGATCATAACCGGCGAAACCGCAACGAAAAAAAATGCAGAGAGCATTCTACATTATTTAGCTGAAAAATCGGGGGATTTTGTAGTTGCCATTGCTGGTGCTAGTTTGGAAGCGTTGCTTGCCGGCAAAGGATCTGGTGCTTTTTTGCGATCTAAAGAAGTGAAAGGAACAGTTGCTAACATTGATATTGGGGGTGGAACAGCGAATGTTGTACTTTTTCGGAGAGGAAAAGTATTAGGTACCATTACCTATCATGTTGGTGGAAGATTAATCGAATTAGATCAGAATGGTGAAATTACGTTTATATCCCCATCTATTGAACCATGGTTACATTCGAAAAATTATCGACTGGAGGTAAAGAAAAAAATTTGTTTTAAAGAAATGCAGCAGATTGTCCAAGAAATGTGCAAAGATATGCTGAATTCGTTAACCGGTCAGAAACCGATCCGGTTGGATGATTCGCTAATTCACAGCACGAGTTTTCAAGTGATTCCTCCTATCGATGAGGTGATGATTTCTGGAGGAATTGGTCAGTTGCTTGAGAAAGAAGCTCCTAAAACGATCTATGACACCGCTGTCTATGGAGATATCGGTCCGCTTCTTGCACATGAAGTAGTAAAGGAGATTGAAAATTGTTCGTTAAAACTAATAAAAGCGACGCAAACATCTCGTGCAACGGTAATCGGAGCCGGGATGCAAAGTGCAGAAATTAGTGGGGCTACTATACATGTTGCCCCGTCACGTCTCCCGATCCGCAATTTACCAATCATGATGATTGAGCTAGACAATGAACAAATAAAAAACAGAGATTATGTGTATGAGCAAATCAAACATGCGATGATCGAGTGGAAGCAATACTTTCAAGGGGAACAAGAAATTCCTTTTGCCATTCATATTCGAGGGATTTCTTATTGTTCATATGCAGTATTAAAAGAAGTAGCCAAGATATTATTTTCGCTTTATGAAAAATACTTTCCGAGGAATCCTGTTTTAGTAGTCATCTGTGAAAACGATATTGCGAAAGCACTTGGACAATTGCTAGTGCTTCAATCTAACAATAAAGTAGATATCATTTCGATTGATCAAGTTGTAGTTGAACAAGGTGACTACATTGATATAGGAGAAACAATCAATCAAAGTATGGTTCCTGTAGTCATCAAAACGTTGGCTTTTATGAAAAATTAGGAGGTGATTCAATTTGAAAACAACGATCACATTAATGGGAAAAACTTATCAATTTAAAAGTTTGAAAGAAATTATGGCAAAAGCAAATGAAGAAAAATCAGGTGATCAGCTAGCGGGTATTCATGCGCAAGATGCACAAGAACGTATTGCAGCAAGACATGTTTTATCAGAGCTAACTCTTGCTGATATTCGAAATAACCCGCTTTTGCCGCCAGAAGAAGATGAGGTGTCACGTGTCATAGAGGAAGGGGTTAACGAAAAAATTTACGCATCAATTCGAAATTGGACGGTTGCGGAACTTCGTGAATACCTTCTATCACCAAATGTAACGAACAACGAAATCACTCATATTCGCCGAGGATTAACAAGCGAGATGATTGCCGCAGTAACGAAGATTATGACAAATTTGGATTTGATCCAAGCGGCATCAAAAATCACAGTAGAAACACGTTGTAACACAACGATTGGTCAAAAGGGACGATTAGCAGGGAGAGCGCAGCCTAATCATCCTAATGATAATTTACAAGGAATCAAGGCAGCGATTTTTGAAGCATTGAGTTACGGCGTTGGGGATGCGGTTATTGGAATTAATCCGGTTATTGATACGGCAGACAGTGTGAAGGCGATTTTAAATATGACAAAGGAGTTAATTGAGAAGTGGAATATTCCGACGCAAAATTGTGTTTTAGCACATGTAACAACACAAATGAGGGCGATTAAACAGGGAGGGTCAGCAGATTTATTATTTCAAAGTTTGGCAGGTACTGAACAGGGAAACAAAGCATTTGGCATTAGCGTGGAATTGCTAGATGAAGCAAATGAACTGATTCTAAAAGAAGGAACAGCCGCTGGTCCGAATGTATGGTATTTCGAGACAGGACAGGGATCGGAACTGTCAGCAGATGCTCATCATGGTATTGACCAACTAACGTTAGAAGCTAGGTGCTATGGGCTGGCCAAGCGATATAAGCCGTTTATAGTGAATACAGTAGTGGGCTTTATTGGCCCCGAGTATTTATATAACAGTAAACAAGTGATTCGTGCGGGACTTGAGGACCATTTTATGGGAAAACTTCATGGCTTGCCGATGGGAGTGGATGTTTGTTACACCAATCATATGAAAGCGGACCAAAATGATATGGAAAACTTAGCAGTCCTCTTGGCTGCAGCGGGTGTCAATTTCTTAATCGGTGTGGCTATGGCAGATGATTGTATGCTAAATTATCAATCTCTTAGCTTCCATGACATTGCCACACTAAGAGAATTGCTTCACATGCGACCGGCTCCGGAGTTTGAGCGCTGGTTAGAAAAAATGGGGATTATGGAAAACGGAAAGTTAACATCAATAGCTGGTGATCCTACTTTATTTTTATAAGCTATAAAGGTGGTGGTATGTGAAATGAATCAAGCGGATATTCAACAAGAGAAGTTGATTATGGAATTACAGACCAAAATATCAGACAAAATAATCGATAAAGACGAAGATGAAAAAAGTTTTCATTACACTGTGGTTGATTGGTCAACATATGTCCCAAATCCAAAATTTCCTGAAGGAATTGATGAATTGCGAAAAGTAACTCCTGCACGTATAGGGGTATGGAGGACGGGGACACGTCCACTGACGAAAACAATTTTAAAATTACAGCTTGATCATGCTGCAGCTGTTGATGCTGTTAACGGAGAAGTCTCTGATAGTTTACTTAAAGAATTTAATTTATTTACAGTAGAGACTTGTTATGAAAATAAAGAAGTTTATTTAAAGAGACCAGATAAAGGGCGGGTTCTTACAGAAGAGGCAGTCAAAATGATCCAAGAAAAATGTGTGAAAAATCCTCAAGTACAAATCGTTGTTTCTGATGGATTAAGCGCAAGTGCGATTGAGGCAAATCTCAGAGACATTTACCCAGCATTGTTGGATGCATTAGAAGTAAATGGGTTAACGCAAGGAACTCCTTTTTTTGTAAAAGGTGGAAGAGTAGCATGCATGGATCATATCGGTGAGATCTTGCAACCAGAAGTTCTTGTCCTTTTAATTGGAGAGAGACCAGGTCTTGTTTCTGCCAATTCTATGAGTGCTTATATGTGCTATAGACCGAGAAAAGGAACTATAGAATCGGAGAGAACTGTGATTTCTAATATTCATTCAGGAGGTACTCTTCCTGTTGAAGCTGGTGCCTATATTGGTACGATTTTAAGAAAAATGATTGATCAAAAAGCTAGCGGACTTCATTTAGAGCTTTAACATAATTATTAAGGGGGAAGGATAGTGTGGTGAACAATTCTAATCATTTGCAAAAGGCGTTAAAACCAATTCATTTATGGGGAATTGCAGTAGGAATGGTGATTTCAGGCCAGTATTTCGGATGGAATTACGGATTTGAGCAAGGTGGAACGATAGGATTAGCGATTGCCGCGATTATTGTCACTATTTTTTATACGACTTTCATATTTAGCTATTCAGAACTTTCTACATCCATTCCACACGCTGGAGGACCATCCGCCTATGCAAGAAAAGCGATGGGTCCTTACATGGGGTTTATGACGGGATTAGCCTGTTTACTTGAATTTGTTTTTGCTCCGCCTGCCATTGCTGTTGCGACTGGAGCCTACATTAACTTTTTAATTCCAAGTATTAACGCTGTGTATGCTACAGTGGCTGTTTTTTCATTTTTTATTTTAATTAATCTAATAGGTGTAAAAGGAGCCGCAATCATTGAGCTTGTTGCTACTATTTTGGCATTGATTGGTTTAAGTATTTACTACGTCGCTGGACTGCCTCATGTAAATAGCTCGGCGATATTTAATGATATGTCATTTTTTAACGGTTGGACAGGAGTATTTGCCTCTATTCCTTTCGCTATTTGGTTTTTTCTTGCTATTGAGGGAGGAGCGATGGCAGCAGAAGAAGTTCGTAATCCTAAAAAGGATATACCAAAAGGATTTATTTCTGGCATTTTGACATTAGCGACTGCAACCGTTCTTACATTGCTTGTAACAGCTGGGCTCGGCGGAGGAGAAGGAAAACCTGCTGATTATCCGCTTCCGCAAGCGTTAGCTGGCGTTTATGGTGAAAATAATATTTTACCAAAAACGGTCGCCATTATTGGTTTGTTTGGGTTAATAGCAAGTCTGCATGGCATAATCATTGGTTACTCCCGACAAACGTTTGCATTAGCCAGAGCGGGATATCTGCCTAGATTCCTCTCTAACTTATCAAAAAGAGGAGTTCCGCATTGGGGATTAATTGTACCTGGTATTATAGGAGTAGTTAGTGCTGGTTCTGCTAGCTTTGCCAATGCTTTGATTATCTTATCTGTATTTGGTGCGATTACCATGTATTGTTTGAGTCTCATATCGCTGTTTGTATTGCGGAAAAAAGAACCTCATATGGAACGACCTTTCAAGGTAAGCTATCCAGTTGTTCCGGGAATAGCACTCTTTTTAGGTATTATTTCGTTCTTTTGCGTATTAAAATATAGTGTGTTAACTACAAACCTCCCTCTCTTCGGAATTGAAATTCCATTAATCGCTGTAATTTTGTTCGTATTTGGCGCGGGAAGCATTTACTACTTCTTAGTAGGTGCTAAGAACATTCGTCCAATATCTGAGGAATTTGTATCTATCGAAGATGTAGCATCTAGTCAGCAGAATGTATCGTTATAAGCTTTATAAAAAACCCGTGGTGCTAGATAAACTCAAACAAGCATAAAAATAGCCCTTGCATGAGGATCCTCTTAAAATGAAAGTGCAACCAACCATTAAAAAGGAGGATCCCTATGCAAGAGCACTTTCATTTTACTACAGATCGGGCCAAGATTCAAAAGCAATATGCCGCCATTTTCGTTTTTGTTTCTGCTCAACTTTCATGCATTCAGGTGCATCTTCATCGTCGAAATCGCCATTTGGTCAAGCAAGAGGACGCTGTCATCATCGCCATTCATCTTTTAGGAAAGTTGCTCGGTTTTACTTCTGAACGGGCGTGGC
>NZ_SDLD01000072.1:0-8230 GCF_013096875.1 Geobacillus sp. DSP4a
GGCCGGCCTCCGCCTGATGACGAGACCGAACGAGGGAATGTTGGCGCGAAGACGCCCGGAGACATGGGAGGGTTCGTCCTCATCAGCGACGCGGAGATCCAAAGGGTGCATCGAATATGCTTCCCCCTTCGACAGGAAAATATAACCAGCCGTGGCCGCGAAGCGCACCCTAGGTCTGTAAGATATCCACAAAACTGAAAAAGGATGTAAGGGATTTTGTCGAAAAATATTTTTTGGACACCCCTGAGAGGCCGAAAAGCCTTGATAAATCAACATTTCTAGAGGGAGTGAATATCAAATACGTTTCCCGGCGGCTGGGGCATAAAGATATTGTAACCACTTTACAAACGTACTCGCACATTTTAGATGAGATGGAACAAAAAGAGTCTCGGCAAGTTGACCTTGCAATGGAGGAGCTGTATCATGCCAAATAGCCGTGCAAAATTCGCGCAAAATTTTTTCGGATTCTATCGTTTTTTTGGGGATTCCTAAAAAATGAAAAATGACCACAAACGCAGTCATATCAAGGGGTTCGGCAATCTCAACCCGAACGAATCGTATGTAGATGGCGGCCCCGAGAGGATTCGAACCTCCGACGCACGGTTTAGGAAACCGACGCTCTATCCACTGAGCTACGGGGCCATATGGCTCTCCTTTTTCATTCTATCCATCTGCGCCTAAAAATTCAATAGCTGATAGACAAACAAAATAGAGAACTCCACCCCCGATCTCTCCAAAGTTCGCTCTTCGTTCCCAGCAATTTGGATTCGTCGGCTTGGATCGACCCACGTTTTCCCGCGGAACGTTCAAATCGCCTGCCCAAAACGTCTTGCCCGATGCGGAAAAACAGCCACGATCATCTTACCATGACGTCCCGTATTCGTCTGGATTGAGAATCCTATGCACCCTCGCGGCATCATCCTCGACACTCACAAAGTGGTTCGTTTCCTTCGGCCCCAGTCCTCGAACCGCCCCATGAAGACGCCCGATTTTCTCCAGCGTTCCGTTTCCGATGTCCCAGCTGTACACTTCCTCCTTTGCATGATAGCTGTGGCCAAAATACGCATAGTTCCCCCTCACACATACAGCGGTCGATCCGCGCAGCTGCTCGGGTGCTTTGTATCTCCGCACCGTCTTTTTGCAAGGATCCACCTGAATAAGCGAAAAATCATCATAAGGAAAAAGCCACAAGGTCGAATACTTCCCTTTGCACATCGCATAGCAGTCAATGATCATGGGGCGGTCTGTCAAATGGGAATGATATTGGAATATCGGAGAACCGTCCAATCGAAACAAAACCAATCCTTCCGTCGAAATTCCTTTGCCGAACACGCCTTCATCAAAGTAGCCGATCCAGATCCCTTCTTTTCCAATCGCTATGTCTTCAATCCCATCGCCGCCGCAAAAGGAATGTTGTACATTTCCATGCAGATCTACCAAAAACACATTATGGCTGATTCCGTCACTTCTCGCATCCGCCAGCAAAAAGCGCTCACTGTCGACCCAGCGAATGATGGGAAAGCGAACAGAGACGTCCGGATGAAGAACAGTTCCATTCACGACGCACTCCAACCGCCGACGGCTTCTTTGCACGACGATCCATCCCCACCGATCGCTCCAATCCGCATCGATCAGCCGAATCCCGCTTCGTTCCGACACAATGGAATAGAACGTATAAGTGACGATTTGCAACATTCATCCCCTCTCAAAAACACCATCTTTACAGCCACACACCGCCATTGCCCTTGCATTTAGACGCCCCGTCTGCACGGCAACGCGAAGCGATGGGATTCGCCGCAGCCTTGAACCGCTGCTTCCCTGATCGCAGGCATGACGACCTTCTCCGTCCACCGCCCTTGCAAACACCGCAACTTGATCAGCGTTCTTAGGGAGCACCATCCGCACGACGAACGGTTGGCCGTTTATCATCATCAACATCCTTGGCCGAATCGTCCCCCACGTGGAAAGAACGGTTCCTCACGAAAGAAACCAACATAAGGAATACCATTCGTGAACATAAGGTCGAAATCCTGCATGAATGAAAAAATGGAGAGCTGGGGAAAGCTCTCCGTTTTTCGCTTGTGTGTTCCATCCAAGCCAATACGGCGAAATCCTCGCCCTTAACAGAAATCCCCTGAATAGGGAAAACATCCAGCAAACGGGAAATCGGCCCCAAACGGCTTTTATTCAGGCACATACATTTTCTGCAACGGAAGCAATGCCCTCGCATCGCTGGGCATGTTCTCATACCAATGGACAATCAAGTTGACCAGCTCTTCCAAATCAATCAGTTTCACGGAATTATGTTTGGCGACTGCCTCTGCGTGGGACGTAAAACCGCCTGTTGAGACGAACAGGCAATTGGCATCAATCGGGTTGGCCCCGAGAAGTTGCTGGATTTCCGGAGCCGAGGCGGCGCTTTTGCGATGCTTCACTTGCACCTTGATTACAGGTTTTTCAAAGCCAAACGCGTCCTTATAGGCGAGCACATCCACACCGCCGTCAGGGCCTTTCGGGCTTACTTGCACATTGTACCCCATTGCTTGAAGCAAGCCCGCCACTAAATCTTGCATTTGCCACGGATCAAGCTTGTCCACTTTGTCTTGGATCATCATCAACGCTTTTCCAACAAGGTCTTCAACGATTTCTTCCGTTTCCCCCTCTTCAGGTCGAGGTTTGGAGAATGGTTCACTGTGTAAACGCTGCTCGATTTCATCGCCCCATTCGTCCACTCGAAACACCGTCAGCGTCGAACCTAAACTGTTCTTCGCTCCGTCTGACAGCGAATCCCTTGGAACTGTCGCATTTTCCCATTTTACCCGGATGATGTTCGGATAATAGGGATGCCCGATGGAGGGATCGTAACGATGCTCTTCTGTCACGGTTCCAACAATGTACTCCCTTTTCTCTTTTGAATATGTGATCACTCGATCGCCCTTTTTGATTTCATGGGCAAACCGCCATACTTGATTCACCCAACTCGTTCTCGATTTTGGTTTTGACTCGGCAAACACTTCATCCGCCTTTCGCTGCAGCTGTTCTTTCGACCGAAAGCGCTTCGGATCGCCCAATCTCGCCCAACCGATCGATGCGATGCCCTTTTCCAGCCAAAGCGGAATCAGTTCATTGCGGTCGCCCGCGCGGATCATCCACCATTTTGACATCCGGGTTCCTCCTTTTGGCAAAAAGAAATCGCTCCGTGAAGCAGTCATTCTTCTAAAAACAGGAGCTGAAACAATGAGCCTATAGCTCACCGCTATAGGCACTACATTTAAGATGTGCCAAAACGAACAAACCGTATAACATAAGCCCATCCATCGGTGTTCTTCACCTAATTACAAACTGTTTAATCGATTTCGTTCAATTTTGATCGTATAATCTTTTCCATCCAATACATCTGCGCGCTTGCTGCCGTAGAGGCGAAGCTTGGGAGAGTCTTTCACCGCTTTTATGGAAAGCCGCGGAGTTCCCCGCACTTGTTGTCTTTGCAGGTCGACACACTCGAGAAACTCATTCCAACGGACGATGGCAATCACTTGATTGGAGTCACTCGGCTGTTTCTGTGCGCAGACAAATGCAAACACGATTTCTTTTTCCTGGCTGTGTTCGAGATCAATCTTGTTAATTTCAGCAATCTCATGATCGCTGAATACAAACGACCAAGTGAAATCTTTGGAGCCGGATGGATTCGTGTTGTATTTCGTGTACATAATATAGCTCGCTTTATTCGTCGTGACTTCATAAATTTGTCGGTTGTCATTTTCCTTTTCAAACAGCGCCGGCGCCAACCCGCCATTGACCAGCGCGGAAAGAAGCGCTCCATAGTAATAATCCGCTTTACGAATCGTTGCCATCCCGTGACCCCTCCCTTTGTCATAGATAAAAAGATTCGATTGATTTGATTGTATCAACTTTTGTAAAACATTGCCGTCGAACTTTGTCGACCAGCAAAAAAATACAAAAAGAGCGGTGCGTTACCGCTCTCCCTTTCTATATCTGATAGATTTATTGCCCAAAGCAGTTTGCGGGCGAATACGTAAAGATACTAAAGCCCGCGGCTTCTGTTTTGTCCCCACCTTCAACGGCTTAAGGCCCGCAACATAAACCGCTCGACATCATTCTCCGGTCCGATGAATTCCACGTCTGTTCCGATGGCTTGGAAGTGTTTGCGGGCGAAGGCAATTTTCGCTGCTTCACCGGGACGCAGTTCGTCCTCCCATTCCTGTCCTTTCGTCTCGAGGACGAAGTACAGTTTTTCCTCTCCATCCTTTTCGATGACAAGCGCCCAGTCGGGATTGTAGGAACCGATCGGGGTGTCTATTTTAAACCAGCTTGGCAGTTTGACGTACACTTTTACGTTCTCATCGTGTTCAAAACGTTTGGCGAACCGCTCTTCCACATCGGAATCGTAAAGGATATGGTCAAACGGCGATTTTTCGCTCGGGATGGCGTTGTCGTTCAAATAGGCGAGCAGCTCTTCGTTTTGGAACAGTTCGACCGCGTAATACGCATCATCACCAATTTTGTAATATTTCACGCCATCTTTCAGCAACAGCCTCATTTGGCGCTGGATGATGTTCGCCACTTCTTCAATAAACTTTTGCGGATTGTTTTTGAAATCATCGAGCCGTTTGCAGCCGGTTAAGATGCGGACAATCGTCTTGCGTGTTAAATTCGTGCGGTTTTGCAGCTCGGTGATGACATCCGGAAGCGTATGGTGCAAGCTCACGTAATCCTCCACTTTTTCGCTGACCACCTGAGCCTGTACGCCTGTCACATGATCAATTTCCACCCGTCCTTTCCGGCTGACAATGCGGATTTTTTCAATGGGCTTCATTTCCTGAATGGCGGCGATGCACAAGTCAATGAGCTGTTCGCTGTCAAAATCGACCGAATAGACGGTTTTGTATTTGATTTTGTCCCACAATTGCCGAAACTCTTCTTGATTGAGAACCGCCATATTGACATTGACTTTTTTCTTTTTCGTCCCATCTTTGATCGGCAATGCTTGCAAATGGCGTTTGATCTCTTTCACGATGGACAATCGCCACGGCTGGAATTCGTCGCTCAGATGGAGATCATAGTCTTCAATGGCTCGTTTGAGTTTTTCCGTTGCTTTGCCCTGTTTGTCAATATAGCCGTTTTGTTTTAATTCCTCATACAGCTTCAATGATAAATCATAACCCATTTGCACCGGCTCTTCCGTCTTCTCATCGACATAGACGAGTTTAGCAAATATATGTTTTTCAATTTTGCCGAATTTGACTCCTGTTTCTTCTTCTATTTCTTTTTGCAGCGTCGCAACAAACTCTTCGTACGATTCGTTCGCCATGACCGTTAGCGTGTTGATATGATAGTCTTGCACACGCTCCCCGTTTTGGTTGACAGCCAGACGCAATCCGCGTCCGATTTCTTGGCGTCTCGATACGTACGTTCCCGCGGAGTCTTTCAGCGTGCAAATTTGAAAGACGTTCGGGTTGTCCCATCCTTCGCGAAGCGCCGAATGGGAGAAAATGAAGCGAAGCGGCTCATTGAGGCTAAGCAGCCGTTCTTTGTCTTTCATAATGAGATTGTATACATCCGTATCCGCCTCTGTATTCCCTTTCGTATCTTTCAACCGTCCTTTTTTGTCTTGCGCGAAATACCCGTTGTGCGCTTTTTCCACATCCTTATCAATGCCTGGGTCATCCCAGAGCGGGCGGTATTTCGGTTTTTGGATCAAATCCTTATATTCTTCCTCAAACATCACCGCATATTTTCCTTTAATCGGATTGCCATCTTTATCATAATCACGGTAATGGGCGACTTTGTCGATAAAGAAAAGGCTTAACACTTTAATTCCGCGCGGGCGAAGCTGCAGCTCTTTGTTCAAATGCTCTTCGATCGTTTTGCGGATTTGATACCGCTTTATCGCATCATCGTCAATATCGCCGATCGCATCACCGACCCGCAGACGATAGCCATTTACTTCAATCGCTTCGTTTCCTTCCGTCCAATCAATCTGCTCGACGATATAGCCACGATACAATTCTCGTTCCCCGGAAATATCGTACAAATCGTCTCCGTATTTCACCGTTTTCGTCGTCCGCTTCACCTTTCCGCGCGATTCGACGTCCAGTTCGATCTTCGCTTTTCTTTCCTTTACCTCGATTAGTTTTATGTACGGTACGTTAAAAGACGGCTCGGAACGAACGGACATCACTTCGATTTTTTTGACGAGTTTTTGATTATACGCGTCGACTGCATCGAGGCGATACACCATATTATATTTTTCCACATGCGTCGCCGAGTAGCGCAGCGTGCAAAGCGGATTGAGCGAAGCGATCGCTTCTTTTGATTTCGGCGTCGTATCGACGCTTTGCGGCTCGTCAATAATAACAATCGGGTTCGTCTGTTGAATAAATTCGATCGGGCGATAGCCGTTCAAACGGTCGTTCGGACGGTGAATGACGTTCGCTTTATTTTCTTTTTCCGGATCTTCAAAGCTTTTACGGAACGCGTCAATATTAATGATCATGATTTGGATTGTTGTCGCTGTCGCAAAGTTACGGACTTGATCGAGTTTTTGCGAATCGTAAATAAAGTATTCTACTGGCGTATGGTCATACAGTTCATTGAAATGGTCCCTCGTAATTTGCAGCGACTTGTACACCCCTTCGCGAATCGCCACGGACGGAACGACAATGACAAATTTCGTAAATCCGTAATGTTTATGCAATTCGTAAATCGTCCGTAAATAGACATATGTCTTCCCCGTACCTGTCTCCATTTCAACGGTAAAATGCATGCCATCAAGCCGCTCACTGCGCGGCAGGCCGTTTTTCATTTGAATGTCCTGCACGTTTTTTAAAATTTCTTCCGGCGTAAGGTCGAGCCGATTCCCTACACCTAAATCCGTTTGAATCATCCCCGCGTTTGGTCCATACGAAACGGTGAAGTTGGACTGGCTCATTTCTTGCCCTTTAAAAATTTGCACAACGGAATCAATCGCCCGCTTTTGATAATCCAAGTCCGCGATAAACTTCAGCTTCATCGGTTACACACTCCTAACATCCGTGATTCCGTGCTTTTTCAATGTTTGAATCGCGTTCGTTTTCACGGCGTCGCTAATAAAGCCAGACTCTTTGAAAATGACTTTCGGCGGCATATGCTCGGATTGATATTTCAACATCTCCTGAACGATATCCAAATCAATGTCATCTTCTAAACATACTAACACGGAACCATAGGCAACGTTATAAATCGTTTTGCCGTTATAATCAATTTCTTCAATCGGTGTGGTGAGCGGCAACCCGATTTTCAGTAAAATCTCATACAACAAATCTTCTTTCGTGCGGTCTTCTTTAATGTTATCCTGCAAATCGAAAAGGGTTTGCTCCAAGTTATCGAAATCAGGATCCCATGTTTTCACGTTGGAAGAATCGAGCTTAAACACTTTAAAGCCAATATCTAAATCCGTTTTTCCCGTTTCCTGAACGATCTTTTCACCAGCGCGGCGGATGCGTTCTTTGCCGATTTCAGATAAAACAGGCGGTTTACTAATGGATTTTAAGTATTCATAAGTTTTCTTTTGCTGGTCATCGCTCGGATCCAGAAATTCATCTAACTGAACCATAATAAATTTTCTACTACCATGATCTTGCGCATTTAAAGTCATCACAGCTTCTGCAGTGGCAGCGGATCCAGCAAAAAAATCTAAAACTATCATTTCCTTATCATAATAACCTAATGTATTAATCAAATATTTCACTAAACTTACTGGTTTAGGGTAACTAACCACCCCCTCTTCTCCAAAAAGTAAGAGACATTCTTCATAAGCATCCTCATTTGTCCCAATATTCAGCTTATTATCTAGTAAAGTTGGTGGTCTTTTTACTTTACTTTCTTGGTCAAATTTTAGCACATTAAAACCAAATTTACTCGATAGTGATACTGAAGTGCCTAATTTTAATTCTTCATCTAGTTTACTTTGCGTCCACACAAATGGTCCATTGGCTGTAATCTTAGATCCTGAATCCGTGACAAAACATCTTTACAATGGTCGCAAACCGTTGATACGATAAGGGAAAACGACGTTGACGATTCTTCATCAAGTAGGTGATATGATGAAAGATTTCCCGATTCGGTTTGTATTGACAGATGAAGCGATTACCCCAAGTGCTGGGCTTGCTCTCGTTGGCTACTTACTCCATCGAACGAAACTGGATAAACGGGTAAACGCACTTCGGCT
>NZ_SDLD01000073.1:0-8000 GCF_013096875.1 Geobacillus sp. DSP4a
TACAGGGTCTAAGCCACCATTAAGCATAACGTCCTGTTGAACTGTTTGCGCCTATTCTTCATTATGGGAAGAAAAGGGGGATTTTCATCCCTGGGTGGAGGGCAAACCATTGCCCATGGATCTTTTCCGTGAAAAACGACCTCCCAATCGAGGCTGGGAGATCGTTTTCTTTAACCGCTATGCTTCATTTTTCTCGTTTCCTTATCAAACAAACTGTATACGACAGGGATGACGAACAATGTCAAAAAGGTGCTGCTAATTAAGCCGCCGATGACGGTGATGGCCAATGGCTGGTTCATTTCCGCTCCTTCGCCAATGCCAAACGCCAGCGGCAGCAACCCTAAAATCGTTGTCAAGGCCGTCATCAAAATCGGACGGACGCGCAATTTCACCGATGTGACAATCGCATCGTAGCTCGCCAAACCTTTTTCTTTCATTTGATTAATGTAATCAACAATCACGATCGCGTTGTTGACGACGATACCCGCAAGCACGATGACGCCGATAATCGCCATAACGCTAACTGGCGTTTTCGTTGCCATTAAGCCAAGCGCGACACCGATGGCCATCAGCGGCACGGTGAACATAATGACAAACGGATATTTCAGCGATTCAAATTGCGCCGCCATGACAAGGTACACGAACGTAATCGCTAAGGCAAAGGCAAGCAGCAAATCACCCAACGCCGATTCTAACAATTCGCGGTCGCCGCCAAAGACGATTTCCGTCTCTTCCGGAAGATGCAATTTCGCGATTTCTTTATCGACAATCGCGGACATCTCCCCTAAATTCGTCGTGTTTTTGTATTTTAATGTAAACTGAACGGCGTATTGCTCATCGATGCGATGAATTTGAACCGGGCTTTTCCCGATCGTAATATCCGCAATGTCGCCAAGCGGAATAAACGTGCCGTCTTGCTTTTTGATCAGCAGTTTTTTCAAATTGTCGACCGAGTTTTTCACCGATTCGTCGTATTCGACGTTAACGTTGTACAAATTCGACTCTTTATCAAGCATGCGTGTCGCCGTCACACCGCGTGTCATATCGTTGACCATCGTCGCCACTTGCGCTGGAGTAAACCCTTGCGCGAGCGCTTTTTCGCGATCGACTTTGATTTGAATTTCGTCGACTGTTTCCGAAATATCGGTCGTCAGTTCGTTCACTTCATCGAGTTTGCTTAAGCGGTCGTATATTTTTTCCACCGCTTTTTCCAGCCGCGCTTCATTCGTATCTTTCACGCTGAACACAAGCGTATTCGGCGTACTTCCTGCAGTCGATTGCAAGTTGATCGATACTTCCGCCGTTTGATTCGCTTTTTTCGCTGCCTGTTCCATATCGTTCTTTATGTCATCGACAACGTCAAATACGGAACGGTCTCGCTCGTCCAAGTCTTTCATTTTCACATATATTTCAGCAACATTGCTTTGCGATGTACCGCGGAACGCCTGCTCCTGCGTCGAGCCGATTAAGCTGACATACGCATCAATTTCTTTTACTTTTTTCAACTCGTCTTCAATGGAAGAAACAACCTTTTCCGTTTCGCGGAGGGCGCTGCCGTTGGCAAGGTTGACGCGGATGGAGAAAAAGCCTTCATCCGTATTCGGCAAAAACTGCATGCCGACTTTCGTAACGCCAAATAACCCGAAAGCTAACGTACCGATCGCAAGCAACAACACAATGATCCGATGGCGCAGCGACCATCTCACTATCTTGTCCAGACCGACAAGCATGCGCGAAGACTGGCGTTTTTCCTCGATGTTTTCGCGAGGCGGTTTTAACCAGCGGCTCGCCAGCATCGGCACGACCGTCAATGCCACGAACAATGACGCAAGCAAGCTAAACGAAATCGTTAACGCAAATTCGGTAAACAAATCGCCGATTAATCCCGTAATGAAAATGACTGGTACAAACACGGCCACCGTTGTCAACGTGGACGCGGTGATCGCAGCGCCGACTTCTTTTACCCCGTCTCTTGCCGCTTGTTTCGGATCTTTCCCCATTGATAAATGGCGGTAAATATTTTCGATCACGACAATCGAGTTATCGACGAGCATTCCGATACCGAGCGCAAGACCGCCAAGCGTCATCATGTTTAACGTAAAATCAGCAAAATACATTAACACAAACGTCACGATGACCGAATACGGAATCGCGATGCCGATAATAAGCGGGCTTTTTGCACTGCGCAAGAATAAAAACAGCACCAGCATCGCGAATACTCCGCCAAGAACGAGCGACTGAAAAATGTTCTGAATCGTCCGCTGAATAAAATCGCCTTGGTCAAATAAAACATCCGCATGAACCGCCGAAAATTTTTTCGTATCCAACAATTCGTTCAAGCGTTTTTCGAACGCTTTCGACACTTCTGCTGTATTGGCATCCGCTTTTTGCAGCACGCTTAATAATACAGAAGGCTTCTCGTTCGTGCGCGTAATCGTATCTTCTTTTTCCGGCACAATCGCAATATCGGCGATATCTTGCAAACGAACTTTTTCGCCGTTGAGCGGATTCACCGTGACAACGAGCTGTTTTAACGTATCAATGGAGTCGATCGTGCTGATAATCCGGGTCGTTAACTGCTTATCATCGATCACGACCGTCTCGCCTGGAAGCGAAATATCGTTGGCGGAGATAAAGTTGGCAATATCTTGCTGGCTCAGCTTATACGTTTTTAATTTCTCCTGGTCCAACAGCACCCGCACGTTTTTCGTCAACGTGCCGGAAACATTCACACTGGCGACCCCTTCTACCTTCGTCAGCTCTGCTCGCAGCTGATCCGCTAATTGTTTTAAAAGTTCCTCGTTCCCTTTCTTCGATGTTAATGTTAGCTGAATAATCGGGAACTGTGACGGGTCAAACTTCAAAAACCGCGGCTTGTTGACATCATCCGGAAGCGCCGTCTGATCGATCCGCTGCAATACATCGTTTTGCACATCATCAATCGATGTCGACCACGAAAACTGCAGCAAAATCAAATTAGAACCTTCCTGCGATGTCGATGTGATCGACTTTAGCCCAGGCAATGTCGACAAATTCGCCTCCAGCGGCTTCGTGACTTTCTCAAGCACTTCCTTCGGTCCCGCCCCTGGATAGCTCGTTACGACCACCCCGACTGGCGGATTAATATCCGGGATCAGCTTCATCGGGATATTGAACAGCGACACTGCTCCTAAAATCAACACTAAAATCATCGAAACGAGCGTAAAAACCGGTCTTCGTATCGAAAAGTCACTGATTTTCATCGTCTTCCCCCTCTTATGTAAACAAAAAAGTTTTCTTCTATAAGCCGCATCCACCACTCCCATTCGCGCCGTCCTCATCCATGGCGGCGGATGGAGATGTAGACGCTTGTCCATCGATGCAAAGCGATCAATAACAGTACAACCTGTTTGCCTAGCGATTTAACACATCCTCGTGTTCACGCAGACGGTAGTGGTCTTCCGCTGGACACATCCGCTTCCGGCCGATCGATTCATAAATGATTCCTGCCTCGCGCGCGCTTTCTAGGCTGTAACAATTCCGGCCATCAAACACGAACGGCGTTTTCATTAAGTTCGCATATTGGCGGACATCAAATTGCCGGATTTCCGGCCACTCCGTGAAAATAAAACAAATATCTGCGTCCGTAATCGCCTCTTCGATCGTTGAACAATACGTGAGCTCCTGCGGGAATACGCGCTTTGCGTTTTCCATCCCAACCGGGTCCCACACTCTTACATTCGCGCCTTCCTCCAATAAGATCGCGATATTGGCGAGGGAAGGGGCCTCCCTGATATCGTCCGTTCCCGGCTTAAACGTAAGGCCTAACACCGCCACCTCCAGTCCGCGAAAATGGCTCACGTACGTTCTCGCCTTTTCGATCAATTTGACTTTTTGAGTTTCATTTACTTCCATCGCCGCTTGCACCGTTTTCAGCTCATAACCGTGACCGTCCGCAAGCCAGCGCAGCGCTTTCGTATCTTTCGGAAAACACGACCCGCCATAACCGATGCCAGCACGCAAAAAGCGGCTCCCGATTCGCGGATCCATTCCCATTCCTTTCGCGACGTCTTCGATATCGGCGCCCACCATTTCGCATACATTCGCGATTTCATTAATATACATAAGTTGAAACTTTGTTTTACATCCAGTAGAACGCCCGCTGCATTCTATCAAAATGACTTGTTATGAAGGAAAACAGAATCGAACAATCGGAAAATCTTTATTGCAACTTATATAGGATATTTTCAAGGCGAGAAAAACGTTGGATACGTATTTCACCATTTCCGCACTTTTCCGGTCTGTCACGACATAAGGAAGATAAAACGGATCGTACAGCTCTTTCATGACCTTCTCCGCATGCGGCGATTCCACGCCCAGCACAATTCTCGATGCATGCAGCATATCTTTGACTGCTGTCCCTTGCGATAAAAACTCGGGATTCGCGGCAACCTCAATGTGGACAGGGTGCTTCTGATGTTCATATATCCAACGTTCCACTTCATCGCTCGTACCGACGGGGACGGTAGATTTCACCGCCACCACACAGTCTTTTTCCGCTGTCTGGGCGATTTGCTTTGCCGCTTCCTACACATACCGCAAATTCACCGATCCATCCGGCTCTTCCGGAGTGCCAACAGCGATGATGATGACATCTGCCCGCCGATACGCTGCCGCATAATCGGTCGTAAACAGCAGCCACTCGCCATTTTTCCTTATTAACTCCTCCAACCCTGGCTCATAGATCGGCGGCTTCCCGCGCTGAAGCAGCCTCACTTTTTCCGCATCGACATCCACGCACACCACCTTGTGCCCCTTTTCCGCCAGACACGCGGCGGTGACAAGTCCTACATACCCCGCACCCGCTACGGCAACATCCATATTCGATCACACCTTTGATGGTTTACTCCGCTCGCAAATGCGATTCATGGCATATGGCCATCCAATAACCCATCATTTCTGCCAAACGCTCGCATTCGTCCATGATATTCTCATTCATATATGAAGTTATTATAACTGATAATGAACCTCTTTTGCATTTTCCGTGATTGTGTATGTAAGTGCAGATCCATCATATGGAATTCCATGTGAGTGTTCTAAAGGTTTATTCGATTTACCTATTTATGACGAAATTCATTGTTTTTTGTTGATTTTATTATAAGTTACTAATGTGCTTGATACTTCTAATTATTGAAAAAACAAAAAGGAGAGCCGTCCACTTCTGACTGTGGCAAGCTCTCCTTCTCTTTGGTAAAACTCGAAAAGGAACAATGCGCTACACCGGTACTATTTCATCCACTTTCGCACTTCCTCTTCGGTAAGGCCAGTGAGATCGGCGATGTCTTTCGCTGTCATTCCTTTTGCCGCCATATGGCGAATCATTTTCTTCCGTTCTTCCTCTCGTCCTTCTTCCCGCCCTTTCTTCAATCCTTCCTCTAGTCCTGCACGCCGCTCCCCAAGAAGATTGGAAAGCTGATCGCGCAGCCATTTTAAACGCATTTCATACGCATATCGGTTTTCCGGACTGACACTTAGCTTTTCCCATTCTTCTAACGCTTCGCGAATTTCTTGTTCATTCATCGCCCACTCCTCCAATTCGCTCCACATCGTTTCATCTAATCTGCTATCACGGCCGTCTACCACCGATAACATCATCAGCCACGGCACTTCTGCTGACTTTTTCATCTCCCGTCTATATTTCTTCCATTGTACCATAAACTGCGACAAATCAATCGCATGGAATTCGATATGAGCACTCCAAAGGAAATGTTCCTCATCTTCACGTAAATGAAACACGGTATGAAAACGGTCTGTTTCATGAGGAAATAAAGGGTAGTTGAGGATCGTAACCATAATGGTTGGAGGAAGTTCGGAATACACTTCTTCAACCAAAATCACTTTTTTGCGCTTGTAATGGTGTCGGTGATACACTCATCATACTTCCCGGCCATGCTCCTACTATCTCAAGTACCGGAAACGCAATCGACTTCTCCCCTCACCCTGACTGTTATACTATTTTAGCAATTTCCCAACCCCATATACGATTCTATTAGAACAATGTTGTCTCTTTGCTTCTAAAGATAGAAAAAGACAGGATACTCCCACACCCTGCCTTTTCGTTCATTATTCAAAATAATTGCGAAGCCCAGTGGAAATCGCGCTTGTCACTTCCTGCTGGTAACGATCTGTCGCAATGATGCTCGCTTCCGTCGGATTGCTCAAATATCCTAATTCTACTAGCACGGACGGAAGCTCGTTTTCGCGAATCACGTAATAATCTCCGAAACTCGCCCCGCGAAACGGAATCGACATCATGCGGGAAAACGGATGTTCCAGCGACAATGCAAGCAAATAGTCGGAAAACATATCATAGTAACCCGTGGTGCTAGATAAAACTCAGACAAGCATAAAAATAGCCCTTGCTGGCGGATCTCCAGTAGAATGAAAGTGTCACCCAACATTCGAAAGGAGAATCCCCATGCAAGAGCACTTTCATTTTACTACAGATCAAGCAAAGATTCAAAAACAATATACAGTCATTTTCTTTTTTGTTTCTGCCCAGCTGTCACAAATTCAATTCTATCTTCAACGTCGCAATCGTCATTTGGTGAAACAAGAAGATACGGTGATCATTGCTATTCATCTTTTAGGAAAGCTGCTTGGCTTCTCTTCCGAACGTGCATGGCATCGCTTTGTGACTGGGAACTTGTTTACGGATGGACATTTTCTCGAACGTTCTCGATACAATCGCCGTTGTCGAGCGCTGCGCTTTGCGATCAAATGGATCCGCCATGAACTGGCGAAACGCGGCCAACATCATGCCTATGCCGTGGTCGATAGCTTGCCGTTAGAGTTGTGCCATGCTGCGAGAATGCATCGTGTCAAACGGTTTCAAGGGATCGCCGACATCGGGTATTGCGCTTCAAAAAAGCAATGGTACTACGGGTTGAAACTGCACCTTCAAGTGACCGATCAAGGTTTGCCAATGGGATATGTGGTGACGGAAGCATCCTGCCACGATCGAATCGCAGCCGAAAGCGTGATGACCCAAATTCCTCATCCCTATAACCTCGGGGACAAAGGGTTCATTAGCCGTGACTTGCAAAAAAGGCTGTACGAAGAATACCAAATGGCGCTTTGGACTCCGTCTCGAAAAAACCAGAAACATCGCCCGTCCGAGGCATGGGAGAAGTGGATCCAACAAAAACGCAAAGTGATCGAGACGGTGTTCTCGGTTCTGGTTGACCAATACCGGATCACAGAGATTCGAGCGAATTCCATGATCGGATTTGAAGTAGCGCTCGACGGCATATTGTTAGCCTATTCGCTGGTCACACTAGGGCTAGTTGAGTTCTAACGCTCAACTAGCACCACGGGTATATAGGTGAATGATTATCGTTGTCGTAATGTAATATTAATTAGTTGAAAAACCAAGTTTGATTTATATAGCACCACGGGTTTTATGTTAGTAAATTTGCTCAAGTACAGATACGTAGGGAATTATCAATCAGAACTTTAATCTCTTTTGTTCTTTTCATTTAAAATTTTATCTATTTTTTCAGTTAATCTAGAGCTATCTATAGCTCTTCTAACTGCTGTTTCAATTATTACATATAAATTAACCCTGAAAGAAGACACCAAAATATTAGTAACCCCAAAGATACTTTCACAATCTTCCCCCCAAAACAGATGTTTATCATATTATAACACATAGTTATATTTTTCCTCTTAATAAAACATATCCTACTTTTTGTCTATTTTATTCTAAATTTTATAAATTTTCATTTATTTTTATCTATTTATGAGTTATTATTAAAGTGTAAAAAAAATACAAAGGAGCATTCCTGTTAGAAGTTTTTTCGGGGACTTGAATAAAAAAAGCCCTCTTGGTATGTGAACATATCCCTGTCAAGTAGACAGTGTGAAAAATACCCACCTTCTTCAGCTGCTTGTTAGGATAGTGGAATGAGGAAACGTTGTCAAGGAAAGCACTTGACAACGTCTCCTTCATTCCACTTCAT
>NZ_SDLD01000074.1:0-7661 GCF_013096875.1 Geobacillus sp. DSP4a
GAGTGTCTTATGCTCTAGCGGCGAAGTGGACACGCCTCAAAGAATAAGGATTGCTTGAAGCAGTCAAACTTCTTTGGAAGCCCCCACTTCAAATTTTCGCTAGAAAATTAAGTGGGGGTAGTTCACCAGCATGATGTGGCGATTGAAAGCTGTTCGATGATGGGGGAATGATGCGGCCTGAGCGGATGCATCAGGGCGAAACAAACGAATCGAACCCGGCATGTTAGATGCCGGGTTCAAACTGTTTGAGCTTCTCGATGATGCGACGCTTCCGATAGAGCATCTTCCCGGTTTCGGCGATGTCTTCCATAAACGATTTGTTAAACAGCGAACCGAAAATGACGCCGATGATCGGAACGGCTTGAAACAGCTTTTTCCACCCGTATTGGTCGCGGAACGTCATCATCACTTCCCGCCAGCCTTGCAGTTCGGAAAAGACGCGCCCGCGTTCATGGGAGAACGACGAAAGTTCGTCCAAAATCGCTTTTTTCCCGACGATGTCCGCCGCGGCAAACTGCAGGCATTTGACGACAAACACGCGCTCCTCTTTTTCCTTCGGGTCATATCCGTACACGATGGCGATCTCTTGCAGCGTTTTCAGCGCTAAGCCGAGAAGCGCCGGAATGTCCACCGCCAACGTCAACGCCCCGCCGACCCCGGTCGCCGCTCCTTGCAGCTGGGCGAACGTGACGCGCGCATCGATCAACTCGTCGCAGACGCGGTCCATCGTCGCAAGCGGCAAGTGCGGCACCTCGGCCAACGACGATACGCCAAGCTTGTCCAATACCTTTCCTTCATTCACTAAGTATTGCCCGCCGCTTTGAATATAGCTGCCCAGCTCATCAAGCAGCTGTCCGAGTTTTCGATGGATGACTTTTGGCGTCAGCTTATCAAGCACTTGAAACGGCAAGCGGCCGAGCTTTTCCCAAAACCATAGGTCTTTTTGGGAGTGTTCCCACTGTTCGATTTGCTTTAGTTCTTTTTGCAGCTCCAGTATGGCATCCATGCTTGGGCCTCCTGTTCCTTCTTTATGTTTAGGATAAGTTGATTGTAACGAATTATACGGATGAAGGAAGGGCTTTGTTTCTAACAAGAAGCTTGTCGGTATAATCAAAATCGGAATTTTTCGTTGACGGATAGTAAAATTTTAACTAAAATATTTATTAGACTAGATGACCTTAAGGAGGCTCTTTCATGATTACAACTTTAAAACAACAATTTATCGAACTTTTTAGCGGCTTAGGCGAAGGCATCCGCACTTTCTTCGCCCCCGGCCGCGTCAATTTGATCGGTGAGCATACGGATTACAACGGCGGGCATGTGCTGCCGTGCGCGCTCGAGATCGGCACGTATGCGCTTGTTCGGCAGACGAAAGAGCCATTTGTCCGCTTTTATTCGCAAAACTTCCCGGAAACGGGAGTGATCACTGTCTCTTACGATGACTTGTCATACCGGAGCGAGCACGGCTGGGCGAACTACCCGAAAGGGATCTTGGCTGCGTTTCAAGCGCTCAGCCCGCTGGAGACCGGATTGGATATTTTGTATTACGGCACGATCCCGAACGGCGCCGGGCTGTCGTCATCGGCGTCGATTGAGCTCGTGACCGCGGTCATGCTCAATGAACTGTTCAGGCGCGGGCTTGACCAGCTGGAACTTGTGAAAATGAGCCAAACCGTAGAAAATGAATACGTTGGCGTCCATTGCGGCATTATGGATCAGTTTGCCGTCGGCATGGGGAAACAAGATTGCGCCATTCTATTGAACTGCCAGACGCTCGAGTACCGCTATTTGCCGCTCGTGCTCAACGATTGTTCGATTGTCATCGCGAACACAAACAAAAAGCGCGGCTTGGCGGACTCGGCGTACAACGAGCGGCGGGCGACGTGCGAGGCGGCTCTCGCGAAGCTACAAAGCGTGCGGAACATCGCCTCGCTCGGCGAGCTGACAAGCGCAGAGCTGGCCCGTTATGAACATCTTCTTTCCCCGCTTGAGCAAAAACGGGCCCGCCATGCGGTGACGGAAAACGAGCGGACTCTTGAAGCCGCCCGGGCGCTTGAGAGCGGAGACCTGATCCGCTTTGGCGAGTTGATGAAACAGTCGCATTTGTCGCTGCGCAATGATTACGAAGTGACAAGTGTTGAACTCGACACGCTCGTTGAAGCGGCATGGTCGCACGAAGGAACGGTCGGGGCGCGCATGACCGGAGCAGGATTCGGCGGCTGCACGGTGAACATTGTGAAAAAGGCATGCGTTCAAGATTTCATTGAACGGGTCGGAAACGCGTATGCCGAAAAAATCGGTTATGAAGCAAGCTTTTATGTCGTTGAAGTTGGTGACGGGGCGAGAGAACTCACGGAACTGGAGGAGATGAGCCGATGATTTTGGTTTGCGGAGGGGCAGGGTATATCGGCAGCCATGCGGTGTACCGTCTGCTTGAAAAAGGGGAGCGCGTGGTCGTGGTGGATAACTTGCAGACGGGGCACCGGGAGGCGGTTCACCCTGATGCGGTGTTTTGCCAAGGCGATATTCGCGACCGCGATTTTTTGCGCGAGGTGTTTCGCCAGCACGACATTGAGGCGGTCATTCATTTTGCGGCGAACTCATTGGTCGGCGAAAGCATGGAAGAGCCGCTGAAATATTACGACAACAATGTGTACGGCACACAAGTGCTGCTTGAAGTGATGAGAGAATTTGGTGTCAAGCAAATCGTCTTTTCTTCAACCGCCGCGGTGTATGGGGAGCCGAAACAAATCCCGATCGTCGAAACCGACCCGACGGAACCGACGAACGCGTACGGAGAAACGAAGCTGGCGATGGAAAAAATGATGAAATGGGCGGACCGCGCCTATGGCATCCGCTCGATTTCGCTCCGCTACTTTAATGTCGCCGGGGCGTACGGCACGACAATCGGTGAGGACCACAACCCGGAGACGCATCTGATTCCATTGATTTTAAAAGTGCCGCTTGGCCAGCGCGAGAAAATCTACATTTTCGGCGATGACTACGACACGCCCGACGGCACGTGCATCCGCGACTACATTCATGTGCTTGATCTCGTCGATGCCCATTGGCTGGCGCTCGAGAAATTGCGGAGCGGGGCAGACAGCGATGTATACAATTTAGGCAACGGAAATGGATTTAGCGTCAAAGAAGTGATCGAAGCGGCTCGGCAAGTGACCGGACACCCGATCCCCGCCCGCGTCGTGGCGCGGCGCCCGGGCGACCCGGCGCGGCTTGTCGCTTCATCGGAAAAAGCAAAGCGCGAGCTCGGCTGGGAGCCGAAATACTTGTCCATTACGGATATCGTCGCCTCGGCGTGGGAGTGGCACAAAGCGCGGCCAAACGGCTATCGGGGTGTGTGAGCGATGGAACGAATTTGGACGGCGATTGAACAACTGATCCGTTATGCCGAGCAACGCGGCCTTTTAGCGCCGGAAGATGTGGTGTACGCGCGCAACCGCCTGCTGGCAACGCTCCGACTCACGGAATGGCAGCCGGCCGAGGTCAAGGACGTTCCCTTGGCCTCGCCGGCCCCGGTATTGGACGCTATGATTGATTGGGCGTATGAACAAGGATTGTTGGAAACGAATACAACGACCGAGCGCGATATATGGGATGCGAGACTGATGGACTGCGTCATGCCGCGGCCGTCGGAAGTGATCCGCGCCTTTTACGAGCGGTACCGCCGCAGCCCGCAGGAGGCGACGGACTGGTTTTATTCGTTGAGCCAAGCGTCCAATTACATTCAAACGGCGCGCATCGCCAACAATCAGCACTGGAAAGTGTCAACCATCTATGGAGAATTGGATATCACCATTAACTTGGCGAAGCCGGAAAAAGACCCGAAGGAAATCGCCAAATTAAAAGAGATGCCGTCATCCTCGTATCCAAAATGTGTATTATGCAAAGAAAACGAAGGGTATGAAGGAACGTGGCGTCATCCAGCCCGTTCCAATCACCGTGTCATCCCGATCACGTTATTGGATGAACAGTGGTATTTCCAATATTCTCCCTACGTGTACTATCATGAACATTGCATCGTCTTTTCCGCCGAACATGTGCCGATGAAAATGGAGCGGAAGACGCTTAGCCGTTTGCTCGATTTCGTCGAAAAGTTCCCGCACTATTTCATTGGCTCGAACGCCGATTTGCCGATTGTCGGCGGCTCGATTTTAGTGCATGACCATTTCCAAGGAGGGCGTTATCCGTTTGCGATGGAAAAGGCGGAGATCGAAGAGTGTATCCCGCTCCCATCGTTCCCGTCGGTCACAGCCGGCATAGTGCGCTGGCCGATGTCCGTCATCCGTTTGACTGGACCAAAAGAGGACGTGTTGGATGCGGCTGCCTTTTTGTATGAAACATGGCGGACGTACAGCGACCCAAGCGTCGAGATTATGGCCTACAGCGGCGATGTTCCGCACAACACGATCACCCCGATCGCCCGGCGGCGCGGCGATTTGTTTGAGTTGGACATTGTTTTGCGCAACAATCGGACATCAGCGGAACATCCGTACGGCATTTTCCATCCGCATGAAGAATTGCATCATATTAAAAAAGAAAATATCGGCTTGATCGAAGTGATGGGGCTGGCGGTGCTGCCGGCACGGCTTGCCGTGGAACTGGAGACGCTGGCCGATTATCTCGTGCATCGGACAAAAAAAGAAGACTGGGACGAGTCGATGCATAAACATTGGGATTGGTGCGAAGCCATTCACTCGGCCTATCCGGACATCACGAAGGACAACGTCCATGACATTTTGCGGCACGAAGTCGGGCAACGGTTTGTGACCGTGTTGGAACATGCCGGGGTGTTTAAGCGGGACAAGCGAGGGAAGGACGCGTTTCGCCGCTTTATGCAGCACGCTGTGGAGCGCATGTCGTCTCTTGTTTAAATGCGGCGAAAAAACGCGTTTCATATGAAACAGAAAGGGGGCGCGAACAGACGATGGCTACGTTAAAAGAAATCGCGGAAAAAGTCGGCGTTTCGGTCGCGACGGTGTCGCGCGTGCTTAATTACGATACGACGCTGTCCGTTTCCGATGAAACGAGAAGGCGCATTTTTGAAGTCGCCCAAGAGTTGAACTACAAAACATTGCGGGAACGAAGCCAGCAAGCGCGCGAATCGTTTCGCTTCGGGCTCATTCACTGGTATTCGGAGCGCCAGGAAATCGATGACCCCTATTATATGGCGATTCGCCTCGGAGTGGAAAAAGAGTGTTTTGACCGCGGCATCGAACTCGTCAAATTGTTTAAACAGCACGGCGCCTATCCGATCGAACGGATGGAGGCGCTCGATGGCATCATCGCCGTCGGAAAATTCGGGCCGAAGGAAGTCGAGGTTTTTGCCGCCGGGGCCAAACAAATTGTGTTTGTCGACTGTTCGCCTGATGAGCATCGGTTTGATTCAGTCGTCATCGACTTGCGTCAAGCGACGGTGACAGTGCTTGATTATTTGCTTCGGTTGGGGCATACGAAAATTGGCTATATCGGCGGCCGTGAATATGTCGACGGGGAAACGCCGATCCGCGATGAGCGCGAAGCGGCGTTTTACGAATATTTGTATGTCAAAGGGCTGTATGATTCCCGCTATGTATGGATCGGTGCCTTCACTGCTGAAGATGGCTATCGGCTGATGAAAGAGGCTGTTTCAGGCGGCGACTTGCCGACGGCGTTTTTCATTGCCAGTGATTCGATGGCGATTGGCGCCCTGCGTGCGCTGCATGAAGCCGGGATCGCTGTTCCGGAAGAGGCGGCGATTGTCGGATTCAATGATATTCCGACGGCAGCATTTCTTCACCCGCCGCTTTCGACGGTGAAAGTATACACAGAATTTATGGGTGAAACAGCGGTTGAGCTGCTCATCGAACGGTTGACGACGAAACGAGCGATTTGCAAAAAGGTCGTCGTGCCGACAGAGCTCGTCATCCGCTCAAGCAGCGAGGGCAACGAAAAGGGGAGCGGTCGATAAGCCGCTCCCTTCTGCATTAATGGAACTCGATATCAACGCGTTTTTTCGTTCCTGTCGTTGTTTTCGGGATACGAATGTCAAGCACGCCGTTTTTGTACGTCGCGCGAATGTTTTCCGTCGCCGCATCCGCCGGCAGGGTGATCGAACGCTGGAAGCGACCAAAGAAGCGTTCGCGCCGGTGCATTTGTTCTTCTCTTACATCGTGGTGGCGTTGAATCGTGCCGCTGATGGTCAACATGTTGTTCTGCACGTCAATGTGCACATCCTCTTTCCGCTCCAGCCCCGGTAAATCGCACGAAACGACGTATTCGTTGGCCGTTTCATGCATGTCGATGCGCGGCATCCAGTGCTGCTCATCCATATGAGTGAACAGTGATGGAAAATCACTAGCAAAAAAGCGGTTCATATCCCGGCGAATCGCTTCCAAGTGCCGGAACGGGTCATACGGAATTAACGCCATAACTGCCATCCTCCTTAACAAGAAATGTTTTTTCGCTCAGTAGTGTGAACCGGATTCGTCTGTTTTATGTATGATTGGCTTGCAATTGTTCCATCACCGTCAAATACGCTTGAATGAGTGCTACTTTCATGCCATCCGGCAAGTCAGAAGCGGCCACCCGCTTAACGGCGTAATAAAACTTCACTTCGGACGATTGCCGCACGCGCGGATGCGTCCACTCGTCGCGCAGCTCCTGCCTGATCGTCTCATATAAAAGAGCTTGGCTACTCTGTTCATCGAGCGTCTCCGCTGTGATCGAACGATTCGGCCAAAGTCGGCGGTAGGCGTCAAGCAAAACGGAAAATGAATGATTCATCGCATCCATTCCTCCTTCGTTGATGCTCGTTTTTTATCTTATTACACATTTTCATTATAGTTGATGTGAGCAGCCATTACAGGAGGGGAAGTCTGCAACATTGCGGATGGAAATTCCAGTTGACATAGAAAGTCAGGCGTAATATAATCAAAATCGCCGTTTCACGACAGCGCGATGCCAAGAGGCAAATGGCAACGAAACAATCAAAAAATGTGGTTGACAAACAGCGGATGATAAGTATAATAAAATATTGCCGCAACGTAATAAACGGATAAACGCGGCAGAAACAAAGCAGAGAAAACAATGCTTGACATTTTGAAAGATTTGTTTATATAATAATAGTTGTCGTTAAGTTATAAGTTACAAAAGCAGTTGCTTGTTCCTTGAAAACTGAACGAAACGAAGCGCGACGAAAAGCGGAGGTCCGCGGGTCGCCGCGATGGGCAAATGTTCTTCGCCTGCAAGGGTGCTTGCACCCGGAAGGCGAAGGTTATTTGACCCCGAGCGGCGGCGGACCGAAGCTGGACAATACGAAAAGCGGAGGTCCGCATGGGCCGAAGCAAAAGCCAATCAACTTTCTTTGGAGAGTTTGATCCTGGCTCAGGACGAACGCTGGCGGCGTGCCTAATACATGCAAGTCGAGCGGACCGGATTGGGGCTTGCCTTGATTCGGTCAGCGGCGGACGGGTGAGTAACACGTGGGCAACCTGCCCGCAAGACCGGGATAACTCCGGGAAACCGGAGCTAATACCGGATAACACCGAAGACCGCATGGCCTTCGGTTGAAAGGCGGCCTTTGGGCTGTCACTTGCGGATGGGCCCGCGGCGCATTAGCTAGTTGGTGAGGTAACGGCTCACCAAGGCGACGATGCGTAGCC
>NZ_SDLD01000075.1:0-7080 GCF_013096875.1 Geobacillus sp. DSP4a
AAGATCAAGCTGATGAAACGTCGGGGATACGGATACCGAAATATCCAGCGTTTTGCACTGCGGGTTCGGCTGGAAACAGCTAACATACTTTCATGACAGGTGCAAGTACATCTTTTGGTGATGAACCCACAAAAGTTCATTTCCCTTTTAGTCTCCACGCCTTCTATTGGTCAAAACAAATGCCGAGAAGATCTCGGCAGCCATCATCTTATGAAACTTTCGCAAATCCAACCATACCAGATTCTTTATGCCCTGGAACCGTACAATAAAATCGAAACACACCGCGTTCGATTGGTATGAACGTCACCTCGGCTGTTTTCCCCGGCAAGGAATGAACATGAACGTCCGCATTTTCTGCATGGTTTCCATGGTCATTCTGCTGTAACAAAATCTTCATATTTTCGAATTCGATATCGTGTTCCATTTGACCGCTATTTTTCAGAATTAAGGTAACAGGCTGTCCTACAGTCAGTTGCAAACTCTCAGGAAAGTAATAAAATTCAGTCGCTTCAACCACTACCTTTTTCCCCTTTGTTTCGATGCTTAACGGAGATGCAGTTTGGTTGTGGCCATCCATAAAATGGTTCATAGGCGGATTCGTTATCGGAAGATTAGAAGATCGAGAAAATTCATTGTATAAATGGTTATACAAATAGAAAAACAACGGAAGGACGATTGCTAACCATAGCGGATTATGGAATAGTTTATTGATCAAAAACACACGGTTAAACCCCGTTTCTTGTTGAAGCATGTATAGAACAATACAAGCCATTCCAACAAATAGAACAAGCATGATGTGAACCGTAGAATCCCGATATTCAGGCGCAATCATTTCTCCTAACATCGCTCCCATCATGCCGCCCATGACTCCTGATAAAACACCGTCGATGATGGCCATGATGCTAATCGGCATCCCGGCTAAAAATCCAGCTAAAAACCCGAAAGCCATTCCTAAAATGGTTGACAAAAAGAGATTGCCGTTGTAAGAAATCCCAGCCAGCAGGCCGCCTGTCAGCCCAGCCAACATTCCTAACGCCATCGCCGCCATCATTCCAGCCATGCATGTGATTTTCTTCCTTTTGATAAAGATGAAAGCAATCACAATGAAAGACAAAACCGCCGCGATCCCCCCAGTGAATAACATCGGCAACGGATGATCCCTCCTGCAAATGTTTATTTGTACACATATATGTGTGCAAATAACAGGTTAGTCCATGTCAGTGAACATCCCGGCTGAGCTTGAACGAAAACAGAGAGCGTGTCATCCGATTACAGCTTTTTGTATTTACACCTGCATGTATTCTGTTCATAAAACGACTATCCACACATGCCGCAGCATATGATGAAATTGTGATACCTTCTCTAAAGGGGGAAGATGGAATGCATGGTTACTTGCCAGGAAATCCTCAAACGCTTATTATCACGCCCAATGTAAAAGATGCGCCATTTCGGGTTCTCAAAAACGGGGTAAAACAATTTCACTTGCGGGCGGAACCGGTCGTGCATGAGTTGGTAAACGGAATTAAAATCCGCGGGTATGGATACAACGGAAGTATTCCCGGGCCGACGATTCTTGTCAATCAAGGGGACTATGTTCAAATTACAGTCGAAAACCGTTTGCCAGAAGCGACATCCGTCCATTGGCACGGATTAATTGTTTCCAACCGAATGGACGGCGTACCCGGCCCTGGGGGCAGCCCAATTATCCAACCGGGAGAAAGTTTTACGTATGAATTTCGCATCCAACAGTCAGGAACATTTATGTACCACAGCCATGTCCATGATGCAAAACAAGAGTTAATGGGATTAGCAGGCATGCTTATTTCGCGCGGCATATACGAAGAACCTGTGGACCGCGATTATGCTCTGTTGCTTCAAGAGTGGGCTGTGCAGATGGAGATGCATCAGCAAACTAGCAGCCATCCAATGAATGATCATCCTTCCAAACAATCGGCTTCAAATATATATGACATCGATCCAATGTCAATGATGTTTAATTTTTTCACAATTAACGGCAAAGCCTATCCTGATACCGCTCCTTTATTTGTCCGATATGGCGAACGCGTCCGTATTCGCCTTGGCAATGTAAGTATGGATTCTCATCCGATGCATTTTCACGGGCATGATTTTATTGTCACCGCGGTTGACGGAAATCCGATTCCTATGATGGCAAGATTAAAACGAAACACGATTAATGTAGCGCCAGGAGAAACATGGAACATCGAATTTTTGGCCAACAACCCGGGAAATTGGGTCTTTCACTGTCATAAACCTCACCATACAACGAACGCACATGCAATGGGGGGAATGGGCGGCATGCTTACGGTGATTCGCTACGCCAAATAAACGGTCATTCAAGAAAAACGGCACTGCCGCCGTTTTTCTCCGCTCTATTTTTGACGCCCAGTTTAATTACTAAAATCTTCCGGAAGCCTGGTGATTTAGTACAAAATACTGCTATCTCCATCTGTTTCTCAATTAGATAAAACTTGTGGAATCAGCCTTCTTTTTTTGGCACAATGCCGTTGATTTGCTCGTGACAGCTGTTTTTCACCGGCCTTCTAGATATGAAAACAAATGCTGAAGTTCTCAGCAAGGATCAACGAATAAAAGATAAACCACGGTGATTCACCTATACGCGAATCACAAGATAATCTCCATTTTTCATTTGAACAACATCCGCTTTCATCGCTTTTGCAATATCTATCGTCATCGCTTTTTGCTCCTCCTCACTTTCCGCCCATAAAGCCAGCGCCTTCCCACCTAAAATCCTGTTTTGTCTTCGTGTAATGATTGCTAGTATTTCATAAGGAGGCTTTTCTGATGCTTCTCTCCCCATTTTTCTTACTCCTTTCCTACCCAGTTTGTTTTCATGACAGCATGGCTTTTTCGCAAACTTTCAAGCAATGGAGTTTGTCTGACAGCCGCAATAAATTTGTCAATATCTCTTATAATTGGTACGAGTACAATCACAATTCTCCCTTTTTCATAATCCTTTCGCGTAAAATGGTACCGCTTGATCCCAACCGCTCTCGTTGCTTCAAACAAGGCCGCTTGCCGCTGTCCGTAGTTATCCAACGCAATGCGAAAATGCTCTTCCCGCGGATAAATGACAACGGCCATTCCCTCAGTCTGAAACAATCGTTGGGCATTTTCTGTGCCAAGAAGGTTAGAAATATAAATGCCGTCGACAAATAACTCAGAACCGTTAATTTCGATTTTTCCTTCTTTAACATCCGCAATATCGGCTATCGTTTTTCCTTTTGAAAACCGCTTTAAAACAAAAAGAACAACGCTTCCCACGCTGACTCCAAACACCATATCCGCCCATAATGCCCCCGGCAGCAGCTGCATCGTTAATGCGGTGGAAAAGGAAACGATTAAGGCTAGGTAATTTCTCGCCTCAAACGTTTTTGCAATCCCGTCAAATAAGCATTTCCGCGATAAGTATATTCAGTATTCTCAAGGTCCTTTAAGCTGTACCTTTCCATTTTTCGAACATCACAAAATTGTTGAATGGCTAATACAAGAAACGTCACAGCGACAAAATTTTTTGTCATTAATGCTGGAAGAGCAACCGCGCCTAAGGAAGAAGCAACAAAACCTGTTACAAGATGAATGAAATAACCATTCGGATAGCTCGGATATTGTCGGAAATCTTCCTTAATCGTCAACAAACGGGCTAAAGTCCCTAACACAACGGCTGTCGCGATCATGGCAATATGTTCGGCGGAAATCAACTCTTCATTCATATGCCTACCCCTTCAAGAAATGCTGGATATATTCAGAATTTCATGATACAGCTTCACACATTTTTCTATAATGAGTATGCTTCGTTCGCCGTCATGTCGGTGATGGGGATGATCGTCTTTTCGTCCCGAATCAATTGTCCTTTTTCAAACGAAAACCGCCTAAGCTTTGATATCATCATTCAGTGTAGGCATTCTTCTCAAATGTTAAACATTTGATTTTGCCCACTACTCCAAAGGTGCAATATGTCCTCAAAACAAAGAGTACACACATTCTAAAAAATAAGATACAGTACTAACGCCAAAAAAGGGGCTGACCCAAAATGCGAGTGCGTTTTGGATCAACCCTTTGTTTCGCACAATCTATGAAGGCAAGAAGTCCGTCGCCATTAGCGCCCGACCCATTCGATAAACCGCCCGATCACTTGATCCAAAAATTCCACCGTCGCAGCATCAACGAGATTTCCCGCTTCGTCGAATTTTTGGCTTGCAACATTCACCAGCACCTCGTTCCCGGCCGGCGGCAACACTTTCGCAGCCAGCCCCGGGCTTTGCAAGATTTGGCGCAAATGAAGCTGGGCTCGGATTGTTCCCATCATCCCTGTCGATACTCCGACAATCATCACGGGTTTATTGACCAACACTTTGTCCACACGCGACAGCCAATCTAGCGCGTTTTTCAGCACGCCGGGAACGGACCAATTGTACTCCGGTGTCACGATCAAAACCCCGTCCGCATCCGCCACTTGCCGCTTGAATGCCGCCACGACTTCGGGCGGATCGAGTTCATCGTCTTGATTGTAATGCGGCAGAGCGCCGATATCGGCAATGTCCAATTGGAATTTGTCTTTGTACCGTTCTCGCATAAACTCCGCTAATTTCCGGTTATATGAGTCTTTTCGCAAGCTTCCGACAAGAGCCACAATGTTCATCATTTTCGTCCTCCTTCAAATGGGGTTGATGGTCAATTTCCCCCGCAGCGCAAGGCGAGCGCGCATTCCCTTACTATTTTGCCATTCGATTCCATCAGCTGCCTTTTGCTTCAAATTCCCCTTGCGGTCATTCCCATTATAACTCTTCCCCGTTCGTCGCGATGACGTTTTGATACCAATCAAACGACTTTTTCTTTCTCCGCTCGAGCGTGCCGCTGCCGTCATCGTGTTTATCGACGTAAATCAACCCGTACCGTTTTGAAAACTCGCCGGTCGAGGCGCTCACGAGGTCAATGCAGCCCCATACGAGATAGCCAATCAATTCGACGCCATCGGCGATCGCTTCACGCGCTGCTTCGATATGACGGCGCAAATAGTCAATGCGGTAATCGTCGTGAATCGAGCCGTCTTCTTCCACTTTGTCATGCGCCCCAAGCCCGTTTTCCACAATAAAAAGCGGTACGCGATACCGATCGTACAACCGGTTTAAAATGATGCGCAGCCCTATAGGGTCGATCTCCCAGCCCCAGTCGCTCGCTTTAAGGAACGGGTTTTTCACCCCATCAAATACGCTGCCGGGGATGAGCTCATCATCCATCTTGTCTTTTTTCTGGGTGACGGACATATAGTAGCTTAAACCGATATAGTCGACCGTATGCTTCTTGATCAGTTCCAAATCCCCGTCGCGAATATCGAGTTTCACCCCACGCTCGTCGAACACGCGTTTCATAAAGGATGGATACTCGCCGCGCACTTGAACGTCGGCGCAAAAGAAATTCAACAGCCGCTCCTCTTCAAGTGCATGCATGACGTTTTCTGGATTGCAGTCGTACGGGTACACGGGGGCGGCGAGAATCATGCAGCCGATTTTTGCGTCCGGAATGATCTCGCAGCACGCCTTCACCGCCAGGCTGCTGGCGACAAATTGATGATGGAACGCTTGAAACAACTCTTGATATTTCGTCTCTTCGCTTTCCGGCACAAATCCCATGCTCATGAGCGGAAAATGGAGCGCACCGTTTATTTCGTTAAACGTCAGCCAATATTTCACTTTATCTTTATAACGCTGGAAAATCACCTTGGCGTAACGTTCAAACAACGTTACCAGTTCGCGGCTCCGCCAGCCACCGTATTCTTTGGCCAAATGGAGCGGCATTTCATAATGGGAAATCGTCACCACCGGCTCAATCCCGTATTTATGTAACTCATCGAACACCCGATCATAGAAGGCAAGCCCTTCTTCATTTGGCTCAAGCTCGATGCCGTTCGGGAAGATGCGCGTCCAGGCGATCGATAGGCGGAACGCTTTAAATCCCATCTCAGCAAACAGGGCTATATCCTCTTTATACCGGTGGTAAAAGTCGATCGCTTCATGGTTCGGGTATGTGTACTTCTCCTTATCAATGGCAAACTGCAACCCTTTTTCCCTAAGCAGTTGTTGCCTCATCTTTCCTCCCGGAAGCACATCGGCAATGCTTACCCCTTTGTTTCCTTCGCCAAATCCTCCTTCGATCTGGTTGGCCGCCGTCGCTCCTCCCCATAAAAAGTTGGTGGGAAACGCCTCGTTCGTTGTAACCACTAGTCAGTCCCTCCTGTGCAAGTATGCCTCCCCACTAGCTTACCACAAACGCCGCTCCGCCTACACCGACGAATGCTTCGTTCCGCTGTTTCTTCTCCCCCATAAAAAACCATCCTTACAATCGGATGGTTTTTGACATATTCGAGCAGCTCGTACGGTTTGATTTTATGTTTGATCAGCCCGGAAAGCAGCGTGCCGACGCCGATGCTTAAGGTGTCTTTATTGGTGTATAAAAATCCGGTTCCTAATATGCCTTTTGTTGCATCGCCGAGCAGCTCGATCGTGCATCCTTGCTCCGGATCAAGGTTGAAACGTTCTTCGATCACTTTTTTATCGAGCTTGACAATGTCCATCACTGCGAGCACGACTTCATCCGGCCGCCATTCGCGGTGAAACCCGAGCTGTTTCGCCAAAAGCGAGTTCACGCCGTCCGCCAGCACGACGACATCGGCATACGCCTCGCCGTCCGGGCGGTCGGTGCGGACACCGACGACGCGGCCTTTTTCAACGATGCATTCGAGTGCCACCGTTTCACAAACGAGCAACGCCCCTTGTTCGACTGCTTTCTCGGCAAACCATTGGTCAAACTTCGCCCGCAAAACGGTAAAGTTGTTGTACGGCTCGCAAATGATCCTCGAATGCCATCAAAAGGTCAATGGGATCTATGGATACTACCGCGTGAAGGCATGGATCAAACGAAATTATGGGAAGACCGTGAATCATAAGCGAGTGTACCGACTGATGAAAGAGTTGGGGGTTCAGGCCAAAATCCGTCGAAAAAAGCCGAAGTATAAAGCGGGAAAGGAGAATATCGTAGCGT
>NZ_SDLD01000076.1:0-7018 GCF_013096875.1 Geobacillus sp. DSP4a
AAGTGATGGTGGATGGGAAGGCGTTCGTCGTCCATGGCCTGTCCGTCCCCAACCGGGTGTTGGTGAAGAAAGAATGGAATCGTTTCGTTGTGTTCTCTTCCGATGGAGACGTCCATCTTGAAGCGCCAAGGCCGTATACGAACGTGAAACGCGAGATCCCTTGGAAAGAGATTTTCGCTGAGTGGGAGACCAAACCCCGGGTTGTCGGGCATTCCCGATACCGGGCGTACTTGCCGGAAGCGATCCGAACGTATCTGGCTGGCACCCCGCCCCAGGTGGCGGCCCGTTTGAAAGGGCTGCGAGCGCTGTTGGATCGTTGCACGCTTTATGAAATCGCCCAGTGGCTCGATGAGAACCAGCGATGGGACTTGGCTCCTCATGAAATCGGGGTGTTGATGGAAGCCGAGCAATCCCATTACCCGGCCAAGTGGAAAGAATCGTACACCCCTTCCGTCCTGATCGACTATGAAACGGACTTAACGGTGTATGATCAACGTCTTCATCCTGTTCGGGAAGGGGGTGTCCAGGGATGAGAGCAGAGGTGAAAGAGATTTGTAAAGCACTGCATTTGGCCTATATCGCGGATCGATTCGAGGAGGTGATGTTCGAAACGAAAGAACAGTTTTTGCGGGATGTATTGGCGCTGGAGCTGTCGTGCCGCCAGCAGGCGAAACAGGCCCGGCTGATCAAGAAAGCCAAGTTTCGGGAGTTGAAATGGCTGAAGGATTACGAATGGTCGGATCACATCCACTGGCCGACCACGACATCGAAGAAGGAATTGTGTGACCTTCGCTTTTTGGAGCGAAAGCAAAACGTTCTGCTTTTAGGCTCGCCCGGGACAGGAAAAACCCATCTCGCCACAGCGCTCGGCATCCAGGCGTGCCAACAAGGCCATGAGGTTCGGTTTTTCCGCGTCGCGGATCTCGTCGCCCAGCTGGAAGAGGCATTGAAAAATGGCACGCTCGGGCGGCTGAAACGAAGCATCGATGCGTGCGAACTGTTGATATTGGATGAACTCGGCTATGTGCCGTTTCAAAAGCAAGGATCGGAGCTGTTGTTTCATATTATCGCCGACTGTTATGAGCGAAAAAGCGTCATCGTGACGTCGAATCTGGAATTTGGACAGTGGAATCGGGTGTTTGGGGACAACCGCTTGACAGCTGCGCTGGTGGATCGCTTGGTTCACCATGCCCACATCCTGGCCTTTACGGGAGAGAGCTATCGACTGCGGAACGCTCTCTCCGCGATCCAGCCGTCCTCTTCCCCCGGTCTGGAACCTTAAGTCTTGAGCTGGCAAGCCTATGTATTTTTTCTTGCACTTCTCTGCATTTTTTGCTTGCAAAAAACAGATACTCCCCCTCTGCCGTCAACGCATAGCGTTGGTAGTATCCGTGACGGTGCAAGGGGCGGCGGGATGGACAGTGCGGGCATTGGTTCACGTCGGGAAAATCGTTCCCTTTCCCACGATCCGTATACGTTTGAATGTCAATGCCAAAGTCGTGAAACTGGATCACACTTCCTCCCCCCTCTCCTTGAAACGAATGGAAATCTTTGTCCGAAACAATTCACAAAAAATTTAGCACATTCCTTCAGAAAAGGGGAGAGGGCTTTCTGAAAGAATGTGCAAAAAAATGGGTGTTTTGTGCTGAAATAAAATGATAATTTACATCATCGCGATGCTCAAGACGAACCGGATTCTTTATCCGAATGGCGTCGCCGTCCAAGCCAAGCAGTTGGCTCGCTATATCGAGCCCCAAGACACCCGCCTCGTCACGGTGGGGAAGGAGCGTTACCGCGTGTATCGCTATGAGGGGGCGATCCATGGCCTCGATGACGCGGTGGTGCTGCTGGCTTGGAAGGCGGATCAGCCGATGACACCGGAACATCTCCATTGCGTCTTGAGCACCGACCGGGAGCTAGGCGATGAAGACATCTTGCGTTACTATGCCCAGCGTTGGACAATCGAATGCTTTTTCCGACAGGCGAAAGATCAACTGAAGCTGGATGAATACCGCGTCCGCCACATTCGGGCGGTGAAACGGTATTGGGCGGTGGTGCTCTTGGCCTGCGTGTACAGCATAGCGAAATCCCAGCAAGACCTCTCCACCGGATTGGAGCTTCTTCGATCGCGGAAAGGCCATAGCGTCATAGAGTTCATTTATGACGCCGCAAAGCAAGATATTCCCATTGATGTGATCAAAAAACAGCTCCGTATCGCGTAAGGGGTACCCTGTTTGTCTCTCTAACCATGGAAATTATTGTAATGAAAAATGCTCATCTACAGTTGATGAGTAGAATCATTGGGTCTCCCCTGCCTGTATTGATTCGAACACTGAATGTTTCATGAAAACAATGAATGGTTTAAAAGTATAAAACCGCTTTTTCATGAACCGACTAAAGTCTTCAATCACTCCAGTAGACTGAAGGTTATTGACAAAATATTTTTTTACCATTAAAATTTATTTTGATGAACAAAAAGGTGGTGGATCCATGTTCTCTATATTATCTGATCATCGTCTATATTTACGCATGTGGCTGTCTCAAGTCATATCCTATTTGGGCGACGGCATAACAAGGGTAGCGCTCATTTACCTCATCGGAAAGTCATCCAGCCATTCTTTGCTCATCGGAATGGTTATATTCGTCCAATTGTTCCCAACTGCTGTCTTGAGCTTAGTATTCGGTCCTCTTGTTGATCGATTTTCTAAGCGGCGGCTGATGGTGTTCTCTGACCTGTATCGAATGATCATCGTTCTTTGCATGGCTGCCTTTGCACACTCCCCCATCATCTTGCTCGTTTTGTTGGGATTGCATGGGATCGGGACAGCGCTATTTGTACCTGCCCAATCTTCCATCGTTCCGTCCATTATCCCAAAGGAACGAATTCCAGAGGCGATTGCGCTATCAAATGGAACAGCATCGGCTATGCAAATAATTGCACCGGCCATTGGGGGACTTTTTCTTTTAAGTGAACGATACGATATCAATTTTATGGTTAACGCCGCTACATTTCTCCTTTCGGCCATTTTGATTTGGAGCATCAAGTTTAAAGAATACCTTCATCATAAGCAGAAAAAGAGCGGTTATTGGCTGGATGCTTTGACTGGATACCGAGACATTTTTCTGTTACCTATCTTGCGTTTTTTCTTATTCATGATGATTCCATTATCCTTCGTGATCGGTATTTTGAATACAAATCTTGTCAGCGCTTTATTGCATCATTTTCATGTCTCTCCTTCTCACTTCGGTTTTCTGGAGGCAAGCATAGGGGTGGGAGCGATTTTAGGTTCTTTACTTGGACCAAAGTTGCTTCAAACCATCCCAGCTAATCGATTATTATGGATAGGAATGATGCTTATTGGCGTATGGATGGCGGGTATTGTGCCTTTGAACGTGTTCGTCCATAATTGGGGGGATTTTCCTCTCTATACTTGGTGTACTATGGTAGGAGTATTGAATGCGTTGGTGAATGTGCCGATTAATAGTTTGTTTATCTCTATTGTGCCGCAAGAATTAAGAGGTAGCGGTTCTGCTTTAATGACGACGTTCTCCAATTTTCCCATAATGCTAGGAATCATGATAGGCGGTTGGTATGCCGATGTGATCGGAAGTGTTTACGCAACCGCAACGAGCGGCATCTTGCTCGTACTGACAACTTGTACTTATCCACTCTTCCAAGGATATCGACAATTGAGCCAAGTTGCATTCAACACAGAAAGGAGTAGCATAGAAGGATGAAAGAATTAAGTGATTTGGAATTGGCCAAAATCTTGATTAACCCAAAACGAAACAAAATTTTGGACTTAACGAAAAACGAAGCCTTAACGGTGAAGGAACTAGCGAAAAAATTAAATGAAAAACCATCGAGGCTATACTATCATGTCAAAAAGTTAGAGGAATACGGCTTATTAGAGGTTGCAGGCGAAAAGCAGGTCGGAAATTTAATTGAAAAATCCTATCGTAGAAATAACGACATCGATACAAATGTGATGCTGAATGAAAAAATGATGTCAGAAAGCAAATCAGAGCTCATGAAAGAATTAAAAAATACTGTTTATACAGGGCTCTCGTTATTGGAAAAAGAATTGGAGGAAAACAAGCAATTAAACCAATATCAACATCATGTGGAACTAAGCATCTCTTACCATCATATGACCGGAGAGGAATGGCTGCACACCCATCATCATCTCTTTCATCAGTTGGGAGGGAACAATCGGGAATTACCCTCTAAAGTGAAAGAAGCCTTAAAAGAAGAAGATCGTTTCAAACGAGGAAAGTATGTGTTTGTGTTGTTAAGTTACAAAATTGAGGACGAGGAATAACCGACTCATGGAATGACTGTGTTTGGCAAGTAAAAAATACACAATATGGCGGTGAATTTGTGCACAACCTTGCCAGTTCCCGTATTTTATCGGTTCTTTTTAGATAGAGCGTGCCGCAATCGATAACTTTCCCCCGTAAAGGTGAGAATATGGGCATGGTGCACCAATCGGTCAATGATGGCGGCCGTTAAACGCTTATCCCCAAATATGGTGTTCCATTGTCCAAATTCCAAGTTCGATGTGACAATAATGCTCGTCTGTTCGTAACACTCGGCAATTAAACTGAACAACAATTCTGCCCCATCTTTATGAAACGGAATAAATCCTAGTTCATCTAACTCACATTTCGCACCTTAACAGAGTCCAAACAAAGGATTTTTTATTTAGTTTTTCAGAATAACTTTTTGACCAACACGACGAGCGATGGCAATCCTTTTTTTACCATCGCTAGTCGTTCCGTATCACGTTACACGTAGATGCTCTCATCCATGCCCAATCCCTGCAGAATCCTTCGCTGGTCCGGGTTGAGGGGGCGATCGAGTGCGCGTTGGATGCGCCCGTCTGGCAGCTCCAGCAGGATGACGTTCACATATTGAAACAGCTGAAAAATCGCCTGTCCCGTTGGCCGTGTCAACTTGCGGCCTCCCGCGCCCTTTAACGGGTGTTCGGGTGTGATGAACTGGCGCACCCGGCGCTGAAAAACGCGGTAAATCGCTAGGGCCAACAGAAACAAATAGCCCAATGCGGCGACCCGTTCCGGTTTTTTGACGTAAATCTCATCTGTGAAAAACGGATCTTTCAAAAACGCGAAGTTCATTTCCACCGAGATTTGCCCTTTATACAGCTTCAAGATTTCTTGGGCATCCATGGGTTGGCCCTTCCATTCCTTCGGAACGGTCGTGACGAGAACAAACCGGGACGCTTTCCGTCTTGCCTGTTCCCATGTCGGTTGGTTGAATTCGACGTTTAGGTGAAGGGTGTACAGCGTCTCCGTCTCGGGCTCCGCCCCTTTTTTGGCCGTCCGCGCCGTTTTTTCGGACGCACGATCTCTTTGACCGCGGCGTTGACCCGATGAAACCGGGGGCGAAGGGACGCCTTGAGGGATGTCAAGGCTTGTTCGGCGTCTTCCCGGCAGGAGAAGGGATGGCGCTCCCAACGCTCTTGTTCCTCGCGAAGAAGCTCCGCTTCTTTCGCCCGCTCTTTTTCGAGCGTTTTTCCTTTGCGCTGGTCGAGCGCGCTCGATTCGACGACGATCAGCCGAACCGAGTGGCCTTCATAGGTCGAGGCCGTTTCCCATACCCGATGCGTGGCGCCGTTTCTCTCCGCTAGGGTAAAGGGTTTACTCCACGTGATGTGAGGCGAATCGGCCTCCGCGAGCGCCTGTTTCACGATCCGGAGCGATGAAGGGCCTCTGGTGATCAAAAAGGCGTTGGCGGCTTTCGTCTGCGCCAAGGTGTCTTTTGTCATCGCGGCGGAATCGGCCACGTAAATCCATTCGTCGTCGAGGTGGGCTTGCTTCAGCTGTTCATGGACACGGGACAGCACCTCGGGATTCCATGTTTTATCAGACAGGTTGCCGTCGTGCACATCGCCGTAAAACGGGATGCCATCCTCGTTGCCGACCAGTCCGAAGCCGATCTGTTTTTGCCAATGCTGATGGCGGTTGTAGCCATGTGTGATCTGCAGAGCCTCTAACGAGGCCGATTCATAGGCTCTGTAAACCGTCTTGTCTGTCGTATCGGCGTGAAAGGCTCGGAGGGAAAGGCCTTCTTTGTGATAAATGTGAATCAAGCAAGTGCTGATGACCTTGTGAATATCGGCCTCATACAAGCGGTCGAGATGACGGGCCAAGGCATCGTCGTTCAACCAGGAAGGATGGAGACCGGGACGAATGAGTTTCTCTAGATCGATCTCCTGAGCCCATCGTTCTAAGTGAACAAGGGCTTGCCGGCCGTCAAATAGATTGTAAAGGATGGCCTGAACGGCATCGCTGACTCGCGTTTGGCACTGTGGATCGACGGGCACAGGATGGTCAATCAAGTGGGGGAGGTCCAGTTTTTTGACTAGAACACTTATTATATTCAAATAATCATTACGATAGACCCCTTTGACTTTCACATTCATGAGAGAAAAACTCCTTTACGTTCCTTGTGTGTCAAGGATTCATTCGACATCGGAATGAAAAAATCCTCCCGATTTTCGTCGGGAGGGTGCGAAATGTGAGGCGGAACAAAAAAATCCTCTCGATTTTTGCCGAGAGGGTGCGAAATGTGAGTTCTCAAAAAGACTTTTCCAGACTTTTTGAGAACAAAATAAGCATTATCATTATTCTGACTACAAAGATCAAATTGTTTGACTACGAGCAACTACATCTCAGGTTTATAATTATATTCTTTTCTGTCAAATCAGCCACTTTTTTCCTCTTGATCAATTTCATTTATCTCACCTCCTTTCAGGCATAAAGATGACTAATCAAGGTGTGCGTATTTTCACGGAAAAGATCCATGGGCAACGTTTTGCCCTCCACCCGGGCATGAAAATGACCAATCCAAGCACGTGCATTTTCACGGAAAAGATCCATGGGCAATGGTTTGCCCTCCACCCAGGGATGAAAATCCCCCTTTTCTTCCCATAATGAAGAATAGGCGCAAACAGTTCAACAGGACGTTATGCTTAATGGTGGCTTAGACCCTGTA
>NZ_SDLD01000077.1:0-6562 GCF_013096875.1 Geobacillus sp. DSP4a
ATAGACCTTTTTGACTTGAACGTTCATGAGAGAAAAACTCCTTCACTTTCCTTGTGTGTCAAGGATTCATTCGACATCGGAACGAAAAAATCCTCCCGATTTTCGTTGGGAGGGTGCGAAATGTGAGATATAACAGATTAGCCAAACTATGCATGACGGTCAAGGGATATGGAGTAGTACATAAATCGTGGGTATATTTTCATAAAAATTTTCTGGAAGGAAAAGGATTAAGAGGAAAAGTGTCGAAATAAAAAGATGGGTGTCAATATCAAGAATATGGAGGAGATCCAATTGAGTTTTTTTCGGGAACTAGGCAGATTGGCAGGGAAAGCAACGGGAGCGGTGATAGGTGGCGCGGTGAATGTTGTCGGTGAAATGACAGGCAGCCAATGGATCAAAGAGGTAGGCGATGGCGTGAAAAAAGCGTCTGAGTTTGCCGGCGATACGTTTGGCCAAGCGGTAGACGGCGTATGGAATACGGCGTCTGGCATCATTCAAAAAGATGAAGCGAAGATCGAAAAGGGCCTTGGAAACATCGGTGAGTCGATTTCGCGCACGGCCAAAGGAGTATACCAGACGGCCAAACATACATACCAAAACGGAAAAGAGGTCTATGAAGGGCTGCGCGATGACGATGAGAAAAAGATCAAAAATGGATTGACCAACATTGCCAAAACGGTAGCTGTAGGAACGTTGGCGGTCGGAATCGTGGATGTGATCGATGGCGCTGACCATAGCGATTGGGCAGAAAGCGATCAAGATCCGGGCAACATAGGTAATGGGGCAGATGCCAATGGTCATTCTATGGGTTCCTATACCGGCTATTCCGAGGTGGCAGCTAGTATAGAACCGGAAGAAAATCCGGGGACACATCATGTCCGTCCTCACTGGGTGGAAGGACATTGGCGCGATGGGCAATGGATTGAAGGATACTGGCGCGATGGGGATGGGGATACTGATGTAAATTTGACAGAGCAACAAGGCGGCGGCTATGAGCGAACGAATCCGGACGGGAATCCGGGTAATAATTTAACATGAATGGGGGAACAGCCATCAAAATACCAAAAGGGAATTTTGTTTTTTTTTGGATTTGATACAAAGGAGGAGCCGCGATGGAGTGGAAGTTGACACGCGAAAAGTATCAGCAGCTATTATCGTTTATCGGGTATGGAAACTTTCCTGAGGCAAACATGATCGTTTTTGGCATTGAGGAAGGAACAGGAGGTTACGGAATTGAGGAAAATGTGGAGGCACGGATTCGTTATTATGGAAAAAATAAGGAGGGAAAGTATGTAGACTGTTTTAATGAAAATGACCCAAGCGAAGGGTTTTGGGAATCGAGCAAGGAGGATAAAATCGCTCGTTACCTGCGGGAGCAATACGGGAAGGAAGTCGAAGATAAGTTTTACACAAAAGGCACCTTTTTATCTACGGTGGCCCGAATTTGCCTTGCTTTAGAGTCTGATTGGGAGCGCATTGGCAGCTGGTTTCGAACTTATCATGAGTGTCCTAGCCTCAAGGAACCAATCAAACGTTATATATTAGATGAACTGTTTACGAAACGAGACGGACTCCAAACGTGCTTAAGCGACTGGCGTCCTCTTCCACGTCCATCTACGCAAGTGTGGCCGATAGAATATACGGAGATTTGGCCGGATAATTCTAAAGAAAATCCGTATTTACAAGCATTTAGTCCGCCAAATATGGAACAAGAAATTAAGACAAGTTTTAGCCATTTCACTGCAGATGTCCATAGAAGGATGTCAGTATTAAAAAGAGCATTTGTTCATTCCCCAGCAAAGGTGATTTTATCGCTCGGAGGAGCTAATGGAGAGAAGAAAAAGGTGTTAAAAAGAATGTTCCAGCTTCAGGATCATGATTTTCATCCATTAGATGTACGAGCTGATTCTACAAACAATCTATCGTCGTACCATGCCATTGTGCCCCTTGAAAATAAAAAATTGCATTTATTCCTGCTTCCGTTCCCGATGGCAGGAAAGGGGCTTTTCCGAAATGGAGAGGCGATGATGCATTATTATCAACAAGTCACAGAGCGTTACTTGTATCCGATACTTGGCCGTACACAGATCGGAAGGTGATGTGGGAATGGGATCGAATGACCATGCATCGTAAGGGCGGTCACCGTGGACAAGGGGATAGAATCTTTGCATTTATCATTATTTAGCCTTTTTTTGCAAAAAAACTCTAATGGTCGGCAATTTGACGAAAACATTTAAAATTGAATAGTCGTTTCAAGGTGAAAGAATGAACGTAAAATGGCGGGGTTCCCCCTTCAGGCAGACAGTAACCTATGATATCCCTCCGAGTCTGCCGAAAGGGGGATTTTGATTGGATTATTATACTGCTATGCCTTGAAGATTTTCAAAATTGATAGAAGGTTGCAGTCTGTTCTTAGTCTTATGTTTTTCGGATCGGTGCGCAGTCTCCTCAGGCATTTGGCTTTGAAAACATGACGTTGGTAAAAGAACAGGGACTTGCCGAAAAACGGCGTCGTTGTGAAAACGATCGTGACATCCGAAATCGGGCCGCACGATTGCCGAGCATTATGGTTTGCCAACGATCGATGCGTCGTTAACCGGATTTAAATTTATCGGTGAGAAGATTCGTGAGTTTGAACGAACGAAAACAGACAAACAAGTTCCAGTTCGGTTATAAGGGCTGTATTGCTTTTGTTTTTGTGAAACTTTTCGTTTTTCTTCTTCGTAAATGACAATAAAACACTACTGAGGAAGTGATGGGATGTTAACGGCAAGCTTGCAGCAAAAAATAAAAAGATATAAAGATATTTATGCTCAGTTGAAAGATGAACTCAAATGGAAAGTGCCCGATCAGCGCATATTAATGACGGTAGCCTCTATGTATGTAGTCAACCACCGAGAGTTTCACTTGCAACGCTTTCTTCGCCTCAGCAATTACATAAAAGAACAAGTTGGCATGTTCTCTCCATTAAAATCATATCATCGTTTTCCAACAGCAGCGGTGCTTGATATTCGCTTTGAAAGGCCAGAGGAAAAATTTCATGAATTACTTAACTTGTATGAGAAATGTATTCAGCTGGGGTTTGGTAGAGGCGCATTTACCTATTTAGCAGCTTTGGTACTCATGTCCACTGTGGAGGATCATAACGATTACCAAGAAAAGCTGGAAAAGTCACTAGCCGTTTATAAGGGAATGAAAGCAAAGCATTTTTTCTTAACTTCAAGCAGTGACTACCCTCTCGCGGTCTTGTTGGCGAATACAGGAGAAGATGTGAATAAGCTGCAGGATAGAATGGAGTCGTTTTATGAAAAACTGTCTGCACGTGGGTTTCGAAAGGGGAATGACTTGCAGTTTCTCAGCCATATTCTGTCCTTAAACAAAGAGACAGAAACAGATTTATTCGTTGAGCGTTGCGTGAGGATACTGGATTTGTTCAAACAATCAGGAACGAAACTAAAAGCGATGCACTATCCTGCGATTGGGCTATTGGCTTTCGTTGATGAATATGAGAAAGAGATACCGACGATTCAGCAGATGATAAATAAGCTTCATTCCGAAAAAGTTTTCAAATGGCATAAAGATATCAATATTATGATGTCAGTGAACATTTTTATGAGCGATAAAATGGAGAATGCAAAGTTGTTAGAAACAGAGATATATACGGCGATGGAAACAATCATTCAAGCTCAGCAAGCCGCTTTTATTGCCGTTTTGGCAGCAGTTGCAGCGACTTCCTCATCAGGGGGAGGAGAAGGATAATATCTTTCTTATGAAGTGCGTTTTGGTGTAGTGATTTTACAAAAATTCCTATGGGCAGACGATGAATTGGAGATAGACGAGAAGGATGGGGCTGACCTATAAGTGTCTGATTTCATGGGCTGGGTGCTTGACACTTGTCGAAGGCTATTCCGTCAACGAAGTCATGGAAACATATGAAAAAGTAACCCACCGCAACGCCGTCATTGAATCCACCGACCGCCGCCCGGGCGACCCGGCGCGCCTTGTCGCATCCTCGCAAAAAATTTATGAAGAACTTGGCTGGAAAGCGGAATATTCATTGGAACAAATCATCAAAGCGGGTGGAAATGGCATAAATACAGAGCCTCCTGTTGAATAAGTTTCGGCAGGAGACATTTTTCTGACACCGCATGTCGCTTTATGTTGGCCTTATTCGGCAGCTATCGAAGCCCTTCCAATTCCGCTTTCAGTGTCTCCAACAGTTTTTTTCGCTCTTGTCTTGACGTTCCGCTTCTTTTGGACTGTACACAACACATAGCGCTGACACGCCTCGCTATCTCCAGTGGTGATCTCTTTGACATATAAATTTTCCCAAACTTGGTGGTACTGGCTACGACAGCTCATCGCTTCTTCCGTGATGTCCTTCCCGGACCGCATTTTTCCACACACGATATAATGCCCATCCAGATTTTAACTTTAAGTTTTGCTGACAACAAATTCCACTCATAAATCGCTTTTAAATTTACTTTGTTATCAGAATCCAATATAAAGAGATCACAGATGAATCAATCAAGGAAGCGATTGTGTTACGACGAACGAAAACATATGATCAACAGCAAAAGGGTGTAATGTATAGTGTATGCTTGCAAAGCTGTCTCGTTTGATTTTCATGTCATGTGGAGAAAATGGGTAGTGGACAATGTTCAAAGGAATAGAAATCATTATACAGTTTATATTATGATGGTGTTAAATGGACGATATTTATTGGAGTGATGATGGTGAAACTGACATTCACTAATATTAGTATGGTGGAAAAGGCGGAAATTGAGTTAAATGGCTTAGTATGCATTGCGGGCGAAAACGATACTGGAAAGAGTACTGTTGGTAAATTGTTATTTTCGATTGTCTATGCGCTTAATCATTTTGAGGAAATGTTTGAACAAGATCGCACCCATTATTTATTAAATCAAGCAGAACTGTTTTATTTCAGGCTTCGCCGCTTAATTCGTTTATCTGACGAAGATCGTTTGTTTTTTGGAGTGGAATTTCAACATGAATTATCGCATTGGCTTAATTCTGAGGAAAATGTGACGGAGAAATTAACAGCAACAATTGAGAAGCGTCTATTGAAATTAGAACATTTGCACTTAGATGAAGAAGGAAAGAACCTATTAGCGGATATGCTCACGGAAACCATTGACTTTTTGAATGTTGCTCGTGATGAGGAAAAAATAAAACAAGAAGCAGTGGAAATGGTCATGAGAAGCGAATTTCAAAAATCCATTTCGCGCCTTCACAATGAAAACGCTGAGTCGTTTGTTTCCATTACGGAAAATCATCAAGAAATTCTTCGCCTGGCTTTAAAAAACAATCGTTTGACGGAATTTAAGTTGGGAGATCCTCTCTACTATAAGGATGTTATTTATATTGAATCTCCATTTGTATTTTACTTTATCGATTTGCTGCAACGATTTATGGCTAGACGCCTAATGCAAAGAACAAATCGGGACCAAAGCATTCCATATCATTTAAAAGATTTATTTGAAAAGTTGAAATCGAAAAATCCGCAAATGTTTTCGATGTCAGAACATATTGCGAAAGATGCAAGTGAAAATTCACTATATCATTCTCAACTTGAGAGCTTAATGGGCGGGAAAATGTATTATAAAGAGATGGAAGATGAATTTGTTTTTCAACGGTCAGGCGGGCAGGAAGAAAAGTTTGCATTAATGAATACAGCCACAGGAATTAAAGCGCTGGGAATTTTTCAATTGTTGTTGCAGTCGGGATGGTTGACGAAGAGAACGCTTCTTATCATTGATGAACCTGAAGTTCACTTGCATCCTAGCTGGCAAATAGAGTATGCGCGGTAACTATTCAGCCACATCATAAAGTGAGCTGAATATTTTTTGCTTTTCCTGTCCATGATGTGAATATTGATAGACAAGGAGGTGAATCGCATGTTGACGGTACAACAAGCTGTATTTACAGTTGAAAGCTTAATCAGCAAAGTCCAACAACAAAAGCAGCTCATTACTCACCAACAACAAGTCATTGAGCAACTGTTGAAAGAAAACAAACAGCTACGCAAAGAAAATGAACAACTCAAGTATCGCGTTCAAGAGCTGGAAGCACGCACGAAAAAAAACAGCTCCAATAGCCATTTGCCCCCATCTTCTGACCGTTTTGAGAAAAAGCGTTCCTCCCGCGAGCCGTCTGGCAAAAAGCCTGGTGGGCAAGAGGGACATGAGGGGAAGACGCTCCGTCAAGTGGAACATCCACATCATCGTGTCGTCCACCGTGTGCATACGTGTCAAGGATGTGGAGCTTCTTTGCGTGAAGTCAAACCGTTCAAAGTCGATATCCGTCAAGTGTTTGATGTCCCTCGTGTGGCGATCGAGGTGACACAACATGAACGTGAAGTGAAATCGTGTCCGCATTGTCGATGCGTGCAACAAGCCGAATTCCCATCCCATGTCACGAATCATGTGCAATACGGTCCACGGCTCACGGCGCTCGTTGTTTATTTACATCATATCCAATTGATCCCGTACAAGCGTTTAAGTGATACAATCGAAGCGTTATATCAACACTCGATTAGTAC
>NZ_SDLD01000078.1:0-6130 GCF_013096875.1 Geobacillus sp. DSP4a
GAGGATTTATCTCGTTTTCAAACATGAAAGTGGTGCAGGGAATCATCAAAAAAAGGGATGTATGGATCATATATCCATAGAACTAACACCAAAATCAAAGTTGATTTCCAACCATCACGGATTCAGGAGTACGTTCTAGCTGAATTGGTTTCCATCCCTTTCACTAGCATATCGCGGGACGACGGCCTCGTTTCAAATTCGGCAATGCGGCGCCGCAAGTCGAGAATCCGGTCGACATCGGCCAACTCGGCTTTTTTGACGGCGAACGCCCCCATTTCTTGGCGGGCGTATTCATCCGTCCGACACTCGCAAAAGTAAAGCGTTCGCTTCGTCCCAAGCGGCAGCCGCTCTTCGAACTGCCTGGCAATGTCCGCCTTGCCAGACAGCTGGATGGACGATGATTGGGCTGTCTCGCGGATGAGACGAGCAAAGCCATCGGCATCAAAATCGCCGGGCGCGTACGGAATGTAGGAATCGTAATAACGGAGCAGCACCGCCTTCAGCGAGCCGGCATCGTCAAACTGCCCCCAAACGTCTTGGAAATCGGCGTCATAGCCAAACGACTCAATATCGCCGATGATAAATAAATTGAACGACGGATCTTGCCGCAAAAACGAAAATACTTGTTGATCGTCTTCGGCCGTTAACCGGCGAATCATAGAATTCCCCCGCTTTTCGAATGATATTTTTTCCATTATACTATGAATCATCCCTGTTGCCAATGGCATTTGTGGCGTCAAACCGAGAGGACTGCCGATGCCCCTAAGTCTGCATCGGCCAACTGCAAAGAAAGGAGGAAGCCCGCTCTCAAAAAAGCGAGGCGACGATGCCGATGAAGTTTACTGACGATCTGTACGAATACTATAAAGATCGACTGACCGGAGATGAAGAAGACGCCGAAGCGGTGGCGATGTCGATTTTGGATGAACTCGACCGCCGCGATGTGCTCAAGCTGATCGGTGAGATGACTGATGAAGAGCTGCTTGGCATGTTCGGTTTGTATGTCCTGGAAAGCTTGAAAGCGAAAATGGCCCGCGAAGGCCTCGGCGCGACGCGGCCGCAAGATGCGCCGCGCGTGCATTGACAAAACAAAACAGCTGTCCCCCATGTCATAAGGAACAGCCGCTATGTTGGGCAAATGATGGTTTCGTATTCATGTGGCAGCCCTGTGAACATGATTTCGAAGACGGCTTTTCCACTGTTTGCTTAACAGACAGTGGCGAAACACAAACCGTTTTCCCACGCGCGCTCATCGGTAAAACTGTACATCATAGCCTTCTTTCAACAACACTTGGTAGATTTGCTGAATGTGGTCTTCGTTTTTTGTCTCGAGCGAAAAGTGAATTTCCGCCTGACCTGGCAGCACTTTGGCGCCGATGCGCTGATGATGAATCGACATCACGTTTGCCTCAAGCTCCGCAATAATGCGCAGCAGCTTGTTCAACTGGCCCGGCTTGTCGGAGATGACCGTTGTAAACGTAACGAATCGCCCGGCTTCGACGAGCCCCCGCTCGATGATGCGGGAAATGAGCGTCACATCGACGTTGCCGCCGCTTAAAATGGCGGCGACTTTTTTGCCGCGAAACGGCAGCTTTTGATACAACAATGCCGCCAGCGGACAAGCTGCCGCCCCTTCGATCAACAGCTTGTTCCGCTCGAGCACATACAGCATCGTCCGCGAAATTTCCGCCTCTTCCACGCATACAACGCCATCGACGTATTGCTCAATGTATTGGTACGTAATATTGCCCGGCTTTTTCACGGCAATCCCATCGGCGATCGTATTCGATGCGGCAATGGAGACGGGCTGTTTATGGCGTATGGCCGCCGTCATGCCTGGGCAAGCCGATGACTCAACGCCGTACACTTCAACCGATGGCTTCAGCTGTTTTAACGTAAACGCCAGGCCGGCCAACAAGCCGCCGCCGCCGACCGGACAAAGAACGACATCGACGTCGGGAAGCTGTTCGATCAGCTCCAAGCCGATCGTCCCTTGGCCAGCCATCACCGCCAAGTCGTCAAACGGATGAACAAACGTCATCCCCCGTTCACGCTGCAACTCTAACGCATATTCCAAAGACTCGTCAAACACATCGCCGTACAGCACGACTTCCGCCCCGTAGCTTTTCGTCGCTTCAATTTTGCTGAGCGGCGCGCCTTTTGGCATGACGATCGTGCACGGAATATGAAGCATGCCGCTTGCGTAGGCGACCCCTTGGGCGTGGTTGCCGGCCGAGGCGGCGATGACGCCTCGCGCCCTTTCTTCTTCCGTGAGCGACATAATTTTATTGAATGAACCTCTTACTTTAAACGAGCCCGTTTTTTGCAAATTTTCGAGTTTCATATATACATCATTGCCAGACAGCCGGCTGAACGTTTGCGAATGCTCAAGCGGCGTTTGATGGACGATGCCTTTCATTTTCGCTCGCGCTTGTTCAATGTCTGTTAACGTCAACATCATCAAACCACCCTTTCTGATCGGCGATCGGTTCGTTTTCGCTCCGTTTTATTATATACAAAGCATTTCGCCGCCGACAAATGTTGCTAGTTGGTTTTGGATTATTTTTAGCATATAGTTTTGTTGCGTGAAATCATGTTCAACAAACATCGCTGCAACCCGCTTCCTTTGTCAAACCGTTTGAACGTTGGACTTGTCCCAAAACATCAGAGTGTTTCTAGAGGAAGAGCTGTCTACGGTCTGTTCTTTTTCTTTTGTGAATACTGTTTATTTAGAACATTGTTCTATAGATATAGCCAATTGCCAACGGGAAAAAGCGGCCAAAAAGATCGGCGATAGGCAAACGCGAGGGAATTTGCTAATATGAAAGAAAAGCATTCGGAAGACGAAAGGATGAAACGGTTGTGACGGAAAAGTTGTACTATACGGCGCCGGATGTTGACGTGTGGACGACAACGGTGACAAGCGTCCGCCAAGACGGCGAAACATACATTGTCACCTTGGCGGAAACAGCGTTTTACCCGGAAGGCGGCGGCCAACCGTCTGACGCCGGCACGATCGCCGGCTTGCCGGTGCTCGATGTGTTTGACGAAAACGGGGAAGTGTATCACCGCCTTCCTGCCCACCCGGGAATGGGCGCCGTTTCATGCGTCCTTGATAGGAAACGGCGCCGCGATCATACACAACAGCATAGCGGCCAACATTTATTATCCGCTGTACTCGTTGAACAGCTCGGCGCCGAAACAGTCGGTTTTCACCTTGGGCGCGAGGTCGTCACAATCGACATCACGGCGGGTGCGCTGACGGAAGCAGACATGCTGGCAGTGGAAAACCGGGCCAACGAACTCATTTACGCGAATCTCCCGGTCGAGACGTATTGGGTGACGCCGGAAGAAGCAGAACGGATGCCGTTTCGCAAGCGTCCCGATGTCCAAGGTTCTGTCCGTGTTGTCGAGATGAAAGGGATCGATTTGTCGGCGTGCTGCGGCACCCATGTGAAACGCACGGGCGAAATCGGCGTGATCAAATTGCTGAAAGCAGAGCGCCATCGCGGCATGACGCGTCTTTCCTTTCTTTGCGGCGGCCGGGCGCTTGCCGACTACCAGCAAACCCACCGCGTCGTGCAGGCGGCAGCAGGTCGGTTCGGGACAAGCCGCGATCAGCTGCTCGACGTGATCGCAAAATGGGAACAAGAGAAAAAAGAATGGGAAAAACGGCTGCGCCAATACGAGGCAATCGTCTTTGCCGTCGAAGCCGAACGGGCCGCCGCCGAATCAGGACGTGCAGTGATTGGCCGTTACGACCAATATGGGGCAAAAGAACTGCAAATGATCGCCCGTCTGATCGCCGACCGTTATGGCAAAACCGCGCTTCTCGCCTCCACCTCCGATTGGCGCGCCGTGATCGCCAAAGCACCGTCTTCCTTGCTCCATGCAGGGAACTGGCTGAAAGAACAAGCCGCCCTGTTTGGCGGCAAAGGGGGCGGCAACGAGCGGCAGGGGCAAGCTGCTTTTCCGTCCCTTGAGGCGCTTAGCCAGTTCCTTTCCCGCGTGGAAACGGCAGGCATCGATTGACGGCCCCTGCCCGCACCGCCCGGTTGCTTCGATTCGTTTCGTCCTCCCGTCGGATCGATGCGATGTCCGCCATAGCCGACGGAGAGCGGTTTTTGTAAAATGAAAAACGAAATGTGCAGCTAAGGAGTTTGAAGAGATGAACGATCGACTCGTACAATCGCAAATCGAAGAGCTCGAACGAAAGCTGCGCGCTTATGAGCGGCTCATCGAAACGCTTCCGTTTCCGTTCACCTTTGCCGATTACGAAAGTGGAATCGCCATCGAAAAAAAGCGCGGCGACGTCCGGCCGCACCTTCGCACCATTCCGCCGTCCCTTGAAAAGGAAGCCAAATGGCAGTGGGATATTGACTTGTATCACGACGTACCGTTTGAAAAAGTGGAAGCCTTTTTGACGCCGTTGCTCGATCTCGTGCCGCACCATATCGTTTTTGTCGACGACAAAGGGATCATCACGCTTTGCAATTTGCAGGCGGCCATTGACACGGGCGTCGAGCGCGACGCCATCATCGGCAAACATATTCGCGAGCTGCTGAAGCTCCCTGACGAGCTGATCGCAACGCTCGAATCGCTTGAAAAAGGCGAGCCGCTCTACAATCACGAGGTGCTCGACCGATTTTACGGCATCGTCAACACCCGTTTTATTTACAACGATGACGGATCGATCAAACGAGTCATCAGTATGTTTCAGTCGCTCAATATGATGAAAGAAACGGAAAAGCTCGCCGTCGCCGGCCGCATCGCCGCCGGCATCGCCCATGAAATCCGCAATCCGCTGACGACGGTGCGCGGCTATTTGCAGCTGCTCAAAACCGAGCTGCCAGACCGGATCGCCTCGCTCGTCGAACGCCTGCTCATTCCTGAGCTTGACCGGGCAAACGGCATCATCACCGACTTTTTAAACATCGCCAAGCCGGCGGACGTGAAGATGGAAACGTTCCGGCTGCACCGTTTTTTGCGCGACGATGTCGGCGTTCTGCTGCAGAGCGAGGCGTTGCTGCACAGTGTGAACGTCCATTTTGACCTCGACGAACAACTGGACGATTACGAAATGAGCGGCGACCGCCGCCAGCTTTTGCAAGTGTTTTTAAACTTATTCCGCAACGCTGTGGAAGCCAAAGTGGCCAAAACGATGAATGTCACGGTGAGCAGCCGGAAAGTGAACCATATCGTCCAGCTTCGCTTCTGCGACGATGGGCCCGGCATTCCGCCGTCGGTCATCGACCATGTTTTCGATCCGTTTTTTTCAACGAAGGAAACGGGAACTGGGCTCGGCCTGTCGTTATCGAAAAAAATCGTCGAACTGCATCGCGGGACGATGAAAGTGCAAAGCGATGCACGCGGCACTTGTTTTTTGATCGAATTTCCGCTTTGCAGCCAACCGCCGTTTCTTTCGTCGTAAATTGCTTTCGAAGAGGGAGGCCATCCCGGCTTCGGAAACGATGAGGTTGATGATTTAGAACAATGTGTCACTTTATCATGGAAAAGATCCATGGGCAATGGTTTGCCCTCCACCCAGGGATGAAAATCCCCCTTTTCTTCCCATAATGAAGAATAGGCGCAAACAGTTTAACAGGACGTTATACTTAATGGTGGCTTGGACCCTGTACGGAAAAGTGTTTGAATCCACTGGGTGCACCACCCATTGTCCGCCCTTTCCTGTGACAGAGGAAAGGTGACGACGAACGGAAAACTGCCGCATGTCTCCCGTGGATTCACTGTTTGCGCACTCCATCATCGAAAAGGAGGCGTTTCATCATGGATGTCATCTATCCCCGCTGCGCAGGATTGGACGTTCATGCCGAAACCATCGTCGCCTGCGCGCTATGGGAAGAAGAGGGAAAGATTCAAAAGGAGATCCAAACCTTCTCCACGTTCTCAAAGGGGCTTGGTGACCTGCTCGAGTGGCTCGAAGAACATGGCGTCACCCATGTCGCCATGGAATCCACCGGCGTGTATTGGAAACCGGTCTTCGCCTTCCTCGAGGGCTATGTCGACTTGACACTGGCCAATCCGCAGCGGATCAAAAATGTCCCGGGAAGAAAAACCGATGTCTCTGACGCCGAGTGGATCGCCAAGCTGCTCCGCCATGGACTCGTTG
>NZ_SDLD01000079.1:0-5705 GCF_013096875.1 Geobacillus sp. DSP4a
TCATACGGAACGACCAGCGATGGTAAAAAAAGGATAGCCATCGCTCGTTGTGTTGGTCAAAAAGTTATTCTGAAAAACTAAATAAAAAATCCTTTGTTTTGACCTTGTTAGGGTGCGAAATGTGAGTTACTACAAAGGCCTGTAAACCAAATCCAATAGAACTAAAAAAATTATTAGATAACAGTAATAAAAAGGTCTTGTTTTGGTACATTAAAAATTGCTCCAATCATACTAATTTAACATTAATTTTTTTTATGGCATTTTTGGCTTTGGATAATGCGTCATCTGTACTATTACCTTTCGCAATAACATATGCTAATCTATCAAACGAACTTAAAGCAGATCTTACAACGTCACCTTTATTCTTCAATAAATTAGCTTCCACTACTCCTTCCGATGCTCTTACATTTTCTAAACCGTTTATTTCACATATTTCACCCTCTTCTTCAGGAAGATAGTACCAAATGGCGTGATAATGCTTTATTTTTAATTCCGGAATGCCTACATCTTCTCCTAATGTTTGTTGTGCGGTCATCTTAATTAAGTCTATACCTGTGGACTTTTCTATTAATTCTGGAATAAAATCCCCTCCCAATCTAGTATGCGTTTCAACAATGTTTATATTACCGCTTGGGTCCACTATAACCTCTGTATGAGAAGGTCCATGTGTTATTCCTAAACATGCAAGACAGTCATAAACTTTTTTTTCAATTTTTGATCTTATAGAAGAAGGAATGGAGGCAAATACAACATGCCCTTTTTCAACTGGATAAGTTTGATTTTTAAATTTCTTGGTTATGACAGTTACGATGTGCTTACCATTTTGACTAAAAACTTCAACACTATATTCATCTCCATTTAAATACTCTTCAACAAGCACTTCTTTATTAGGATTTTCAGCTTTTATAAGGGCTAAAGCTTTATCTATCTCATTCTTTTCCTTTATAATAGATACTCCAATACTTCCCCATTCATCTACAGGTTTAAGAACAACAGGAAGACCAACCCCATCAATGAATCTTTCAATATCTCGCCTATTTATTGCACAAGAAAATTTAACATTATCAATACCATTGCTATTTAATTTTTCTCTCATCAGTACTTTATTTCTTACTGTTTGAATAACTTCGTAACTATAAAAATTTAGACCGAGTTCCTCCGCAATTAATGCAGCTTTATCTTGCAGTTTTTCGTGATACGCCCCAATTGCATAAAACGGTTCAATTTTATTTATAGCTTTTGCTAATTCAATCCACTCATTCGTATCTTCAACATTTTCAATTCCTATAATTCTTTCATATATACCTGCATCACTATTTTTTATTTTTTTTCTGTCAGTCATTAATGTTAATTTTGCATTGTGTTTCTTTAACTGTTTATGGACGGGTCTCATACCGCCTATTACCAATACGTGTTTCGTCAATTTTTCATTACTCCTTTCATTCTTTTAGACTCTGCATTTTTAAGAAATTGTACTGGATCTGTTATCTTCTGATTTGTGTCAAATGAATAACATTCGTTTCTTAACCAGAAACGCTTTTCTATTTCCGGAAAAGGCAAGTCATATACACCTTCATCTTCGGAAGCTTTTCTCATCCATTCATATGTTAGGCCTCTTTCTTCATTCCATTGTTTTAAGTCTTTAGAAGATTTTATTTCATTATTGCTAAGCGCCCTTTTAAATCTTTTAATCTCTCTGGCGATTTGACTAGAACCATTATTAATTTGCCTGAAAATTTGTTCGGTTAATTCGTTAACATCTACAGTTTCAGTAATATCATAACCCAAGTTTTTTAATGACTTGATTCCAGCTGAAATTAATTTTAATGCTTTATCATCACAAACCTTATCACCAGATAAGGTTCCTGATAATGTTCTAATTATTTTTCTCATTGTATGTCCTGGACCTTTCCCCTCTGGTCTTACACCGTCATAATATAGCGCCATGAGTGTTCTTAAATGATTAGCCCATAGGTAAACTTCGTTATAGTTAAATTTAGGGAATTGTGCTTTTACTTCCTTCGTAAGATCAATAAAAAACTCACTTTCATACCAATGAATTAAATTATCTTTTACAAAGGAAAGTCGTTCGAGAAATAACGCACTATCTGTTGAAATTCCATTTATACCTTCGATAAACCCTATAGTCGAAATAGGTATAATGCCATGTTTATATGGTAAAAATATTTTCAAATAATATCCTTGCGGTTTATTTTTTCCTAGTCTTAACGGAATATTGTTTTCCCAACTAATAACATTTCTTTCTGGTACTTTCTTTGATAAGACGGTATTTCTAATCCCTAGTTCATACGGAGCTAAATAGATTAATTGAGAAGGATCTATACCTAAAGCTAGATTCAAAAAATTGAGAATAAAGTCTATAGATGGTTCTACACTTTTATCTCCAAACCGAAATATAGATAACATAACTTCAAATGGAGTAGCTAATGGATACTTCCCTACATCTTCTAATCTGTTAGCTGAAAAAACCCTTTGTGCTGTTATATATTTTTGTGGTATCTCATGTTTTTTCTCCTTTTCTGCTTCAAAAAGATCCATATTTGCCATAATAGCAGATCCAATAAAAAATGTGTCTGCATTATTACGTATAATGGGGCTTTCTGGAATTAATTTATAATTATTGCTAACGCCCATTTTAATAAATAAGTCTCTAATCATGATATTCCCCTACTTTATTTGATAAAGTTGTTATTGGTCTGACTTGAAATATATAAATTTTTTGATTTTGTGCTCCCCATTCAATATCAACAGGGTATCCATATAAATTTTCTATATAATTCGCTATTTCCGCTAAATTATTAAAAATTTTATAATTAGACTTATAACTTGACTTACTTAACGTTTCCCTAATATCAACTTTTCCGTTAACCACATTGGAAGCCCCACCATAACTAGCTTCTATTAACATATCATTTTCATCGTCACCTATAGGATTACAAGTAAATATAACTCCCCCCAAATCTTGTTTTAAATATGGTTGTATTAAAACAGCCAAATCCACCTCATCTTTACTAAAGTAATATTTTATTATTCCTTTTTTTCCGGATTCTTGTACATATTGGATTGCATTATATAAATCGAATGATTCCATTTTACAGATTTTAGATTCTAAAATACCTGCTACTGACTTATCTATAAGATCTTCGCTAGGTGAGCTACTTCGAACAACTAAATGTGAACATTCTGGGAAAAGCATTTTAATCTCATTTAATAGTATCTCAACGTCATTTGCAGTATAGTCGTTTATATTTATACTAGACGGTATTACTATACCGGGTAATACATTAATATTGTGTTTTAAAAGTTCATATAACCTATAAGCTTTATTGCCAACAATAACAGAGTTGGAGGCATCATCAAGTTTAACAAAAGGAATTTTCTTTTCATTTACCTTTCTATGGATAACTTTCACATATCCTTGATCCGCATTTAAATTTATAAAGGATCCTTCAGGTATTTTAGAAAAGACGTTGGGAATTCCTATTAAACAGGGTTTTTTTAATTCTCTTGCTATAACCGCTGCGTGACTTAAGATTCCCCCTTCTTCTGTAATGAATCCCTTAGATTTCATCATTGCATCCATAAAATTAAAGTCAGTACCCTTAGCTACTAAAATATCTTCTTTTGTTATGTAATTTAAGTCACTGATATCTCTAACATGTTTGACATATCCCTTAACATTTCCCATGCTTGCCGTAGTACCTTTTATTTGGTCATTTTTATCAGTTTTAAAATCAACTACTAATGTAGCTTCACGTGCTTTATCTCCAATCAAACAGTTTTCTATTCTATTTAATACAACATAGTCATACCTTAAATTAATAGTTTCTTCACTTAATCTTTTTTGGTTCTCAGCTAATTCAAAGAGTTCAAACAACATGTATCTTGACAAGTTCTCCCTCTTTTCACCTGTTAAACTTGCTAAGTTATTTAGAAGCCTATTTCTCTGGTAGGCTACTTGTCCCATTAATGCTTTATTTTTATCTCTTAAATCCCCTACTTTTATAGCAATGTCATTTAATTTAATAAGTTTATCCCTTATCTCATGAGATCTAATGATTTTATCAACTAGAGAATTACTTTTATTACAATCAGTTAAATTATCCAATTTATTAAAAAGTTGTATTCGTTCTTTTAAGGGAGTCTCTATTAAATACTTTAACTTTTCAGCTGCAACATTATTTTTCTTAACAGCACCATAGGCGTAGTTTAAATTTTTATATTTAGATAAATACTCTTTTTCCGCTTCTCTTAAAGTTAATTTTTTCTCACTGACTTTAATAGATAAAGCCAAAGCAGTTTTTTCTGCTATAACTCCTATCGTTGCTTTTTCAGAACCAAGGAGATACGGAATATATTTTCTCACATCTTCTTTAGGTATTTCTTCTAGTAGGAGTTGCTCCATTGCCCATTTTAGTCCATGTTCAATTTGAACCAGATTTATACCATAAATTTCTCCTAAAGCGGTGTACTGAAGAGATGCAATCCTTTCCACTGTTTCAAGAGAACTATCTAAAGATATTTTTTCAGAAGAAATTTCTTGCAACATATTAATTAAACGATTTTTTGGTTTTTTTATATACAGATCCAACTGTTTTAACAAATCAGCCTCTAAGTTATAAAATCTTCTTCCCAACCTTCGTCCTAAATTATCCCATTCGTCTTTTGGTGCGTAACTTTCAAACACGTTTCCCTTATAAATACTTATAGTATTCCTAAACCTTATTGAATTAACTGAATAATCATATCGATTATACAGATCATGTAAAAATTCAGCTGCTATCATATCATCGACATTTCTATAATTAATGATTTTCCAATTTTCCCTAGTGCTATTAATCAACAAAAATATTCACCCTCTTTTAATTTTTTTTTTGGGTCTTCACCATTTTCTGTGATTTCCACTCAACCCCAGAAATATGTTAGCTGGATGAAATCGGTTCATCAGTCAGGATCCTTCTTCCGCATACAGACCACGAAGTTGGTAGAATGGAAACAGTCAAGTGCTTTCCTTGACGGGTTCCATTCTACCAACTATCATACCGATAGCGGAAGAAGAGAGCGCTTAAGCAGCCTGACTACCTGTAGTGTTCCCTGTACACTCCAGAAATACACGCAAACGAAACCGTTCTCGATTTCGATAGCCATATGCCCGGCGTTTGATGTTTTTGATCTTGTGATTCGTCCCCTCGATTCGGGCATTGGTATATGGGCACAAAAAGTAGGAAAGAATAGGCTCCTTCCACCTTTCAAGCGTGTTGGCTGCTTTCTGAAAAGAAGCAAAAGGGCTCTGTTTGGCTAACTGAATCCATTCTTCCAAGCGTTCCTTTGCTTCATTATATCCATCGGTTCGGTAAAAATCCCGAAACAACTCTTTCAGATAATAAGCAATGGAAAGTGCCGGATACTCCTCCAAGATATCGTCTAATCGAAGCCGTTGGTCCTTACGAAGCTTTTCACAGCCTTTTAAGAGAAGATATCGAGCCTTTTTCCATGGAGAAAATTCCTTTCTTGCTTGATCCAAGGGTTGTGTCACTTTTTGAACCACATGGTACTGATCGATGACAATCGAAGCAGATGGAAACAGGGCGCGAACCGCCTTATGATAAGGTTCCCACATGTCAAGAATCACCGTTTGGACCATTTCTTTCGACAGTCCATTTTGGCTCAACAAGTTAACGGCG